>CALMLL010000117.1 GCA_937868075.1 uncultured Marmoricola sp.
GCCCTCGACCGAGAACGGCGGCGGCCACAACGCGAACCCCTCACCCAGCCCAAGAGCATCACAGTCGGCTTCCCGGCCCGGCCAGCGCATCCCGGCATAGAACTGCGTGACCGCGCCGCCGATCATGGCGTGCACGAACTCGCCGTGCCCGATGTCGAGCGACTCCCAGCGCAGCGCGTCCGGCGCGAAGTAGCAGACCTGGACGATGTTCCGGCCTCTCACCGCGGTTGACCTGACAAGGCGCACCATCCCCATCCAGCCCGACTCCGGACCCTCATCCGGGATCCAGGCCAAGCAGCGGGTGGCTTCGTCGAGGACGAACCGGGCGTCTTTATGGCTGTTCTAATCTGAACTAGACAGGCAAACAAAGATTTTGTTAGAGTTGCGACTATAAGGAAAGACAGAAACGAAGACAAGGGAGAGTGTCATGGGACGTTACGAGAAGATGAAGCAGGCAGTGGAGGCGCAAGGTGGCGTGCACGTCGTGACTCTCGGGGACCTCCGCTCAGCCATCGGTGTGGCAAGGCTTGGCCCCTATGTGTTGGAAGACATCGCAAATCAGTTGCGCCAAGAGGGTCTTGAATACTTCCCGCGGCTGACACTGGACGACAATCCTGCGCCCCGCCAGTGGCACCCTGTTCGCTTGATCCTCGCCAACCCTGCCAGTCCCATCTACAAGGCAATGAAGGCGATCGAAGATCCCACTGAAGACGGGGATGCCTTTCTAGCGGACCTTGGCACGAGCGCGCCCGTGGCCACTGCCGCGCGAGCGGAACAGAAGCTACAACGGGTGCGAGGTGCTCTGCAGGACGCCTTGGCGGTGCTGGATGAGCCGGACGACGCCGAGCCCGCGTGAGGAAATGAGCGGAAGCGACTCTAGGTTCGAGCCTGGAAGTCCGGCTTTAGACTTCCAGGCTGCGACACGGACGCCAGCGGCCGATAGAAGCTCGCCGACGGCGAAATTCGCGCCGGCTCATGGGAGCCACGGAATGCTTTGAGGCGCCGTTTGGGTCCCAGATGCTTGCGGCCGCCCCGTCTGAATTTGGTGGCTGGGCGGCACGCGAAGCAGACGTCTATAGTCCGAGGCACTGAATGAGCAGACGAGGGGACGCACACGGATGGCAGAGACGACCGAGTCGCCGCTGACCAACCCGGTGCTCAACGGCCCCTACGACCCGCCCCAGCGTCACTTCGAGATCGGTCCCAAGGGACCTACCGGCGTGATCCGCGACGGTCGACGTCCGAGCGAGTCCTTCATCCCCGTCGCCCCCATCAGGAAGGGACGAGGTAGGCCTAAACCCGGCGCCGCGCCCCTTGAGGCGGCCCCCGAGCAGTTGACCCTCGCCCTCCTCGAAGAGCGTCGTCAGGAAAACACCCTGATCAACGAGCTCCGCCAGGACGTGGCGAACTGGCGCGAATCGGGCTACCCCGGCACCACAGCGACGAGCGCCAAACTGCTCAGACACTGGGCCGACACCCACCGCGAAAATCGCATCCTGTTCGCCCAACGAGAGGCCGTTGAGACCGCCATCTTCCTCAGCGAGGTCGCCGGCCGCACGGGCAGGTTCCGCGACCGCCGGAAGGTCATCCGTGAGGTCAACGACGAGCACAACGAGGGCATCCCCCGCATCGCGCTCAAGATGGCGACCGGCTCAGGCAAGACCGTCGTCATGGCGATGCTCATTGCCTGGCAGACCCTCAACAAGGTCGCCAGTCCGAGCGACCCGCGCTACGCCAAACGCTTTCTCGTCATCACGCCGGGCATCACCATCCGGGATCGCCTGAGAGTGCTCCAGCCCAACGATCCGCAGAACTACTACCGCCTTCGCGGCCTCGTCCCACCAGGCCTGGAGGGCCTCCTCGGCAAGGCCCAGATCCTCATCACCAACTACCACGCGTTCCTGCTCAAGGACGCCAAGGAGATCAAAGGCGTCGCCCGCACGACCCGCCAGATCCTCCTCGCCGGGAAGAAGGACGACCCGTTCAAGGAGACCGAGGCCGCGATGGTCTCTCGCGTGCTCCGTGGTTTCGGGGGCGGCAAACAGTCCGGCGAGATCATTGTCTTCAACGACGAGGCCCACCACTGCTACATGGACAAGCCCATCACGGCTGAGGCAACGGCAGCGGGCATCGAGACAGGCGACGCCGAAGACACCAAACGCAATGAGGACGCCCGCGTGTGGTTCAAGGGCATCCGCGCGATCCAGGACCACGTCGGAGTCAAAGCCGTCTACGACCTGTCCGCGACCCCCTTCTACCTCGGCGGCAGCGGCTACAAGGAGGGCTACATCTTCCCGTGGACAGTGAGTGACTTCTCGCTCATGGATGCCATCGAGTCCGGCATCGTCAAGGCGCCCCGCATCCCCGTGGACGACGACACCACGGTCGACACCGTCACCTTCCGCAGTCTCTGGGAGCTGGTCGGCAAGGACCTGCCCAAGCGCGCACGCGCTCAAACCAATGTCACCAGGTGGGTCATGCCGGCCGAGCTTGAGTCAGCCCTGCACAGCCTCTACCGCTCCTACGAAAAGGCCTATGAGCACTGGCACCAGGCGCTCGCCCCACTGGATGAGCCCCCGCCAGTGTTCATCGTGGTCTGCCCCAACACCGCCGTGTCCAAGCTTGTCCACGATTGGATCGCGGGCACCGACATCACCAGGGATGACGGCTCGTCCATTCACTCTCCAGGTCATCTGCCGCTCTTCGTCAACACCGACCCCGAGTCGGCGACAACCCATCCCAAGCCACGCACGATCCTCGTCGACTCTGCCCAGCTGGAGTCCGGGGAGACGATGAAGGACGACTTCAAGCAGGCCGCTGCGGCGGAGATCGCCGCCTTCAAGCAGGAGTACCGCCTCCGCAACCCCGGCGCCGACGCCGACACGTTGACCGATGAAGACCTCCTTCGCGAGGTGATGAACACGGTCGGCAAGCGCGGGATGCTCGGCGCAGACGTCCGCTGTGTCGTCTCGGTCGCGATGCTCACCGAGGGCTGGGACGCCAACACGGTGACCCACATCCTCGGCATCCGCGCCTTCAAGTCCCAGCTGCTATGCGAGCAGGTCGTCGGTCGGGGTCTCAGACGCCGCTCGTATGCCGTGAACGACGAGGGCCGCTTCGAGGCGGAGTACGCCAATGTTTACGGCGTGCCCTTCATGTTCATCGGTGGCACGCCACCCAAGGACACCCCACCGCCGGTCCCCGCGGTCGAGGTCATCAGCGTGCCTGGGCGAGAGGCGCAGCGGATCACCTTCCCCAAGCTCGATGGCTATCGCCTAGAAGTGCCGGACGAAGAGCTCTGGCTGCCCGATGAGGTGCAGCCCTTTGTCATCGGCCCCGGCACCGTGCCGTCGTGGACGCAGTCCGCGCCCATCGTCGGCACACCTGAGCTCATCGAAGACGAGATCGCGCAGATCCGCCCCCGAGCAGTGGCCTTCCAGCTCGCCAAACGATTGGTCAACCATCACTTCGCGCTGGGCGAGACCATCGTCGACGGCGAGGTCAAGGCCGAGCCGCGACCCTGGCTTTTCCCCCGCCTGGTCGACCTCTGCACGACCTGGATCGACCGGGCGGTCCGCGTCGAGGAGGGCTGGCACCTCGGCCACCTCGCGAAGTACGCCCAGTGGCAGGCAAGGGCCTGCGACGCCGTCTATGCCGCGATCACCCGTGCCGAGGGCAACCGCCGGCCCTCGCTTCGGCCGATCCTGCGCAGACACGACCCGCACGGCTCGACGGGCA
>CALMLL010000118.1 GCA_937868075.1 uncultured Marmoricola sp.
GGTGGCCAGGTCGGGTAGTCAGGGTGGAGGCGGCTCCTCACCCTCAGGGCTGCGCAGGCTGAAGTGCGCATTTCCTCTTACTGCTGAGAGCTGTCCTTAGCGTCGCCAGCGTCCGACCAGGTCGGTCGAGACGAGGAGGCGGATGTGAACGGGCGTCGGTGGCTCAGCGCGGCAGTGGCGGCGATGGTGGCAGCAGCCCCACTCGTGATGGCGGCCGGTCCGGCACAGGCGGCCGGGGCCGACGGCAAACGTACCGACCTGCGGATTCTGGTGATCGACGACGGGCAGGGGCAGGTCGGGGCGTTCTTGGATCGACTGACCCGCGAAGGTGTTCAGACCACGGTGATCGACGTGTCCGGGGGGCACGACCCGATCACACGGGACACCCTGGTCGGTAGCGACAGTCGAGGTGAGTACGGCAAGTTCTCCGGAGTGGTCGTCCAAACCGACTACCCAGCCGAGTTGAGCGGCGATGAGTTGGTGGCACTGGCCGACTACGAACGCGAGTTCGCCGTCCGTGAACTCCTCACCTACACCTGGGCACACCCCGAGGTGGGGGTGGCGTACGCCGAGAACCCCGGCTTCACCGGCCAACTCGACGGCATGCAAGGCACCGTCACCGACGCGGCCAAGGCGATCGGGTTCGGCTACTTGAAGGGGCCACTACCGTTCGCCGACACAGACGGGTCCAGTGAGAACTACGGCTCGATCGCCACGCCCCTGGAGACATATCCCGAAGGACAGAGCTACACCCCGATCGTGACCATGCCGATCCCCGACACCGACGCGACCGGGACGGTCCTGGGCGTGTTCGAGGAGTCCGGCCGCGAACGCATGGTGTCGACCTTCTCACTGGGCAGTTGGCAATCGGAGTTCCAGACCCTGGCGCCGGGGATGATCGCCTGGCTGACCCGTGGACTTGCGACCGCCTACAACCGCAACTACTTCTCCATCCACTCTGATGACCACCTGCTGCCCGACGGCCGCTGGAGCATCGAGGGCAACTGCACGATCGGTGCCGACTGCGACGAGTCGGCGTACCCCTCGGATGCTCCTGGCGCCACCATCCGCATGACCGGTCGCGACGTCGACCACCTCGTCGCCTGGCAGCGCCGCAGCGGAATCAAGATCGAGATGGCTTTCAACGGTCACGGTCACCTCGACTGGGTGCGAGGCGGTCACCGCGACACCCAGTTGCAGCGGCTCAAGGCTCACCGCGCCGACCTTCGCTTCATCAACCACACCTGGAGCCACCTCTACCTCGGTTGCGTCCAGAACTGGGACGTGAGCCCGTGGGAATGCCAGAAGACCTCGTCCGGAGCCACCCGCTGGCTCGCCAAGCGCAAGGTCAACACCCAGATCCGCGCCAACGTCCGATTCGCCCAGCGGCACGGCCTGCCCGTGAACAGGCGCGAGATGGTCTCCGGCGAGCACAGCGGTTTGAAGGTGCCGCCGCAGATGCCGGCCGACTCCCCCAACTTCGCCGCCGCATTGACTGACCAGCGCATCCAGTGGACCGCTTCCGACGCCTCGATGGAGGGAGGCGTTGTACGCCGGGTCGGGTCCGCCTACACCGTGCCGCGCCACCCGATGAACATCTTCTACAACGTCGCGACCAGGCAGGAAGAGGTCGACGAGTACAACTGGATCTACACCAGCCGCACCGTGGGCGGGTCGGGGATCTGCGACGACAACCCGCAGACCTCCACGTGCATCGACCCGCTCGATATCGACACCGCCTTCGAGACCTACATCGTGCCGATCGAGAAGCGGATCGCCATGGGTCACGTGATCAACAACGACCCCCGGCCGCACTACATCCATCAGGGCAACCTCACCGAGGACCGGATCATCTATCCGGTGCTGGACGCGATGCTGACCGACTACCACCGCACGTTCGCCGACAGCGCCCCCCTCCGCAACCTGCGGATGTCGCAGACGGGTCGGCTCATGCTCTGGATGCAACGCTGGACCGAGGGTGCCTCCGACGACATTCGCGCCCAGATCAGCGGGAACAAGCTGACCCTGACCAACACCGGCTCAGAGTCGGTACGGGTGCCGGTCACCGTCCCGGCCGGCAGTGCCTTCGGGTCGGCGTACGCCGGGACGCGCTCGGGCTGGGTGAAGGTCGCTGCCGGCCGCACGGTCACGATCCGTGTGACCAGGTGATGGTGGGCGCGACCCATGATCCTCACGGTCACGTGCAACCCAGCCCTTGACACGACCTATGAGGTCGACGGCTTCATCGCCGGCGGGGTCAACCGGGTACGCCGGGTCACCGTGGTCCCCGGGGGAAAGGGCGTCAACGTCTCCCGGATCCTGGCGCAGATGGGAGAGCCCACGACCGCAACCGGGATCGCGGACAGCTACTTCGGCCCACACCTGCACTCCCACGGGGTGAGCGTGGACTTCGTCGAGGGCCTCGACCTCGTCCGCCGCACGGTTGTGGTCCACGACCACGCCGGTGAGACGACGTCGTTGTGGGAGCCGGGGTATCCGGCAGGCGCCGGCGCGCAGGCCGCGCTGATCGACAAGGTGACCAGCCTGCTCTCCTGTGCCGACGCCCTGGTGGTCTCGGGCAGCCTCGCTCCCGGGTTGGGACATGACCTGCCGGTGAGGCTGGCGCACGCCGCTCACGGTTGGGGATTGCCGGCCCTGCTCGATGTCGACGGCCGGGCGCTCCAGCACGCGGTCGCCGCCCCGGCAGTGGTGTTGCCCAACGAAGAGGAGTTTCGCCGACTGGTCGGTTCCCGCGGCGTCGTCGACATCGTCGCCGCGGTCAGGGCTCTGGGTCGCAGCGCGCCCATGGTGGTGACCCTGGGCCGTCGCGGCATGGTCGCGGTCACCGACGAGGGCGCCTGGCACGCCGAGCCACCCGAAGCGCTGGCCGGCAACCCGACCGGCGCCGGGGATGCCGCGACCGCCGCTATCGCACTCGGTCTGGCTCGTGGCATGCCCTGGCCAGACATCGTGCGCGAAGCCGTGGCCGTCTCTGGTGCCGCGGTCGTCGCCCATGTCGCCGGGGAGTACGACGAGGCCACCTACTATCGGTGGCGCCGTGAGGTGCCGGTCCGCCAGATCACCCACTACGAGATCGGAGAAGGCACATGCTGACCTCTTTGACCCCCCTTCTGAGCGCGGCCCGGGCCAGCGGCGGTGGGCTCGGCGCGATGAACGTCATCCAGATCGAGCACGCCGAGGCCATCGTCGCCGGAGCCGAGCAGGTTCGACGCCCGGTGGTCCTGCAGATCTCGGAGAACACCGTCACCTATCACCGCGGCCTTGAACCCATCGCCCGGGCCTGCCTGGCCATCGCCAAGGCTGCCGATGTCCCGGTCTGTGTGCACCTGGATCACGCCGTGTCCTTGGCTCTCGTCGATGAGGCCCTCGACCTCGGCATCCCCTCGGTGATGTACGACGCCTCGCGCCTGCCCTATGCCGACAACGTGGCCAGCACCGCCGATCTGGCCCGGCGCTGTCGAACCGTCGGGGTCAGCCTCGAAGCGGAGTTGGGTGAGGTCGGCGGCAAGGACGGGGTCCACGCCCCCGGCGTACGCACCGACCCGGGGGAGGCGGCCTCGTTCGTCGCCGAGACCGGCGTCGACGCGCTGGCGGTGGCCGTAGGGAGTTCGCACGCGATGACCACCCGGGACGCGCACCTGGACGAGGACCTCATCGTCCGGCTGGCCGAGGCAGTGCCCGTGCCCCTGGTGCTGCACGGATCGTCGGGAGTCAGCGATGCAGGAATCGTCGCCGCCATCGCAGCCGGGATCACCAAGATCAACATCGCCACCCACCTCAACAAGGTGATGACGGCGGCCATCCGGGAGGCGCTGGCGGACTCAGGGTCGGTCGACCCGCGCAAGTACCTCGGACCCGGCCGGGATGCGGTCACCGCCGAGGTGGCCCGTCTGCTCGTGTTGTTCGCACCCGAGCCGTCGGTGTCGGGAGCCTTGACTCCCACGACCTCTGCCCCACATAGTCCGGGGTAACTAGAACACGTTTCAGTATGCGAGGGAGGCCCCGATGGCGGCACCGACGCCGTACCGCCCGTTCGGTCTGCGTGCGGTGAACGCAGTCGGCGGGCTCGCCCAACGCGTCGGACTCGGGCCGAAACTCGATCCCGACCACCTCCTCGAACTGGCCGCCAAACAGGCCGGACTCAGTGACTACGGCGACGACGGATTCCGCGACGGCCTGGCCCGGCTGACCGACTCGATGAACGGTGAGGCGCGCCTCAACACCATCGGGAGACTGGCGGCCCAGGGGCAGATCACCAATCGCCTGGCGACGCGGTTGGCGCTGGTGGACTACCGCAAGCAGCACCCCGAGGTCGACGCCGAACGCATCGAGCGGCCCATCTTCGTCCTCGGCCTGCCCCGGACCGGCACTACCGTCCTCTACGGCATGCTCGCCTCCAATCCTGCGCTTCGGTCCCCCCTGTCCTGGGAGGTCGACAAGCCGGTCCCGCCGCCGCTGCGCGGTGCCTCGGCCACCGATCCGCGGGTCCCTCGCTTCCAGAAGGACATCAGTGGCGTGGACCGGATCGCGCCGGACATGCAGCACATCCACCCGGTGGCGGCGCTGCTGCCGCAGGAGTGCATTGCGATCCACTCCATCGAGTGCCAGTCCTACGAGTACGTCGTGACCTACCCGATCCCGACGTACTTCGACTGGCTCAAGACCAACGGAATCGCCGATGCCTACCGCCGTGAGCGGTGGGTCCTGCAACACCTGCAGTCCGGGTACGGCGGCGACCACTGGTTGCTCAAGTCACCGGCACACCTGATGTGGCCCGAGCAGTTGCTGGCCGAGTTCCCCGACGCGCTGTTCATCCAGACCCACCGGGATCCGGCCAAGGTGCTGGGCTCGGTGTCCTCCCTCTACGCCACGATGCACGCCGCGGTCAGCGACCACATGGACCCGCACAAGGAGGGGCGCGAGCAGTTCGACCAGTGGACCTGGGGGCTGAGCCAGACGATGAAGTTCCGCGAGACCCTGCCTCCCGAGCGGGTCATCGACGTCGCCTTCGAAGACACCCTCAACCGTCCGCTGGAGACGATCCAGCGGATCTATGACCACTTCGGGCTCGAACACACCCCGGCCGTCGACCAGGGCGTGCGCGACTATCTTGCGGCCAACCCCCGCGACAAGCACGGTCTGCACACCTACTCCATCGAGGATTTCGGGCTCGACCGCGACCAGGTGGATGAGGCGTTCGCGGCCTACAACCAGCGCTTCGGCGTCTCCAGGGAGGACTGATGACGGCAGCAGCAGCGTGGCGGGATTTCCTGGACCTCTTGGCCGAGGCCGGTGAGACCATCACCGGTCCGTCGGGGGCCACCAACGAACGGGAGCGGGCCGAAGGGTTCCGTCACCTGACCCGGCTGGTCTCCATCGCCACCGAGATGATCGTGGAGAAGGGTGACCCGGCCTACCCCGCCTTCACCCGGTGGATGAACCCGCATCGCAAGCAGATGGGTGACAACCCGGGAACGATCTATGAAGCGGCCTACGTCGACCCGGGGCGGCACTACCGGATCGTCGGGAACATCGGCGAGAGCACCTGGGTCGGCCTCGTGCTCTATGGCACCGGAGACGATGGGTCGCGACGGGTGGCCGGTTCTCTGGACGTCACTGGTGACGACCACGGCGACTTCGACCTGCATCTGGCTGCGGTCGAGCCGAAGGATCTTCCGCCCGGGGCGACCTTCGTGCCGGTCGCGGCCGATGTCACCGACATCCTGGTCCGCCAGTACTTCCACGAGCCCGGTGTGCAGGCGGAGGCGACGTACTCGATCGAGGTGGTCGGCGCCGACCCGGCACCGCCGCCGCCGACCGAGGAGGTCATCGCCGAGCGGTTGCGCAAGGCCGGGCAGTACGTGCGCGACCTCATCGAGGTTGAGGCCACGATCAGTGCGATCAGTGAGACCACCGCGCCGGCCGAGATCGGCAAACCAGGGGCTCCGGGCCCGACCGGGGAGGTCAACTGGGCGGTGGTCAACCGGGTTCAGCCGGCCCCGTCGATCGGGTATGCCGGCGCCTGGTTCAGCGACCTCGACGACGACGAGGCGATCATCGTGGAGGGGGTCATGCCGCCGAGCATCTATGCCTCCGTGCAGTGGCTGAACCGCTGGATGGAGTCAGGCGACTACGTCCACCACCAGGTCGCCCTCACCGATCGCGAACTCGACATCGCCCCGGACGGCTCCTTCTCGGTGACGCTGGCTCACCGGGACCCCGGGACCGGCCCCTGGCTCGACACCACCGGCATCCGCAACGGCACCTTCGTGGTCCGCACCCTCGGCTCCGAGCCCGCCCCGGTGACGTATCGGAGGGTGAAGCTACCCGAGTAGGTTTCGTCGGCGAAGACGCGATACTGGAGCTGGACCGTGGTTGCAACCACGGTCCAGCTCCAGTTTTCCGAGCACAGTTGCCCCGCGAGAGGGCGGCCCCGCG
>CALMLL010000119.1 GCA_937868075.1 uncultured Marmoricola sp.
CACGTGTCGGTGAAGACGGTGGAGTTCCACCTCAGCAACATCTACCGCAAGCTCGGCGTGCGTGGCCGCACGGAACTAGTGGTGCGGTTGACCGGGGAGTGAGGCGCCTGGTCTAGCGCAGAGCGTTGGCCATCGCCTTGATGTGGTCGGGCGACGACCCGCAGCAGGCGCCGACGATGTCGATCCCGGCCTCTCGCAGAGCGACACCGTGCTCGGCCATGCCGGCCGCGTCGACGGTGTAGGCGAAACCATCGCCGCTGACCTGGGGGAGCCCAGCGTTGGACTGGGCGACCAGCAGCAACCCCTCGGGACGGGCACCCACCAACGACGCGGCGATCTGAATCATGTCCTCGGGACCACGGCCACAGTTCGCACCTACCGCATCCGCTCCGGCCGCAGCAAGGGCAGCCACGGCCGCTGCAGGTGTCACGCCCATCATGGTGCGCAGGTTCGTGTCGAAACTCATCGTCGCAACGATGGGGAGGCCGGGCGCCTCGCGGCGGGTCGCCTCGATCGCGGCGGATGCCTCCTCAAGATCTGACATCGTCTCGATCAGCACCAGGTCGATGCCACCACGGACCATCGCCCGGATCTGGGTGGCGAACACCTCCACCGCCTCATCACGTGAGAGTGCGCCCAGCGGTTCGAGCAGTTCGCCGGTCGGGCCGATGTTGCCGGCCACCAGGATCCCGTGCCGGTCGGCCACCTCGCGGGCGATCGCCGCCCCGCGCTCGGCAATCTCCTCTGCCTGGTCCGCCAGGTCGTATCCGGCCAGTCGGGGCGCGGTAGCACCGAAGGTGTTCGTGGTGAGGATGGTGGCCCCGGCGGCGGCGTACTCCTCGTGCAGGAGCGCGATGCCCGCAGGATTGGTCAGGTTCCACTGTTCGGCAGGTATGCCGGGCTCGAGCCCGCGCTCCTGTAGTAACCAGCCGTAGCCGCCGTCGATGAGAGGGAGGTGGTTGCGAAGGAGGGTGGGGAGGTTGGAGGTCACCGCCTGAGGCTAGAACACCCGGCCAACCGGGTAATTACCTCGACCACTGGGTGAGTGGGCTGGTTCACTGCGCGGGTGCCATTGCCGATTCCAGACCTCACCGACGGGACGGTGCGACTGCGGGCGTACCAAGAGACCGACCTGGGCCGTCTCGTCGAAGAGGGCAACGATCCGACCACGCTCGCCTGGATGAACATCGGACCCGCGACCGAAGAGACCGCGCGTGCCTACCTAGCCTCGGCACGGGCGGGTTGGGAAGCCGAGCAGGTGCATCCGCGCTGGGCGATCTGCACCGTCGACAACGACGCCTATCTCGGATCCATCGTGCTGAACCCGCATGCATGGGTTGCCGGGCAGTGCCCGGCGGCGACCGTGGCCTACAGCCTCCACCCTGAAGGCCGTGGTCGCGGGCTGATGACTCGGGCGCTGAGGTTGGCGGCGCGGGAGTTCTTCACCTCCTATGGCGGTCAGCGACTCCACTGGGCGGCGTTCCGCGGGAACCTGAAGTCATGGAAGGTGGCCTGGGCCTGTGGGTTCAGCTGGCACGCCACTATCCCCCAGGCGACGCTCTGGAACGGTGAACTTCGCGATGACTGGGTGGCCAGCCTCGGTCGGGACGACGACGTGGCCACCCCCAAGACCCCGTCGCTGAACTTCCCGGAGATTACGACTGGTGAACTGCGGCTGCGCGCCTGGCGCCCCGACGACGTCGAGAGCCTCGAGCCGCCAGACCATCCCGAGCACTTCCTCCCACATCGAGCGATTCCGCCCCTAGACGGTTTCGAATCGTGGCGGCTCACCAGAATCGAGCACCTGATGCTGGGAGAGGGGCTCAGTTGGTGCATCGCCGAGGCTGCCACCGACCGAGCCCTGGGCTACGTCACCATCTTCAGTCGGTCGGGTCCGATCTCTGACTTCGCCGAGCTTGGCTACTACCTTGCGCCGTCCGCGCGTGGTCGAGGGATCGCGGCGACCGCTGCCAGCCACGCTGTCGAGCATGCTTTCCGGCCCTGCTCGGATGGGGGCCTCGGCATCCGGCGGCTCGTCGCAACCACCACGGCCGACAACCACGGCAGCAATCACACGTTGAGGCGGGTCGGGTTCACCGAGTTCGGTCGCGAACGTGAGGTGGACCTGATCGATTCTGGACCTGTTGATCTCATCCATTGGGAGTTGCTCGGCTGAGGGCGATGGTTTTTGTGACGGCGCTGGTGCCAAAACCCCCGGCCAGCCGGGGACTTTGCAGTAATCAATTAGCGCCAGTACCTCCCGAACCCGAGTGCTTAGGCAGCCAGCCGCCGCGACTCCAGCACCCTCATGATGCGTCCAGCGAGCTGGGTCGGCTGACCAAGTTGCGCCCAGGTGACCCGGATGCAGGTCCAGCCGGTCAACTGAACGATGAGTTCCTCCCGTTGTTTCTCACGAAGCAGGAACTGCTCCAGTGATTCGCCATGCCGGCGGTGGCGCTCGTACTTGATTCGACCGTCGAATTCCAAAAACACACCGAGCCCTGGCCAGGCGAAGTCGACTATCCCGACCAACGCGCCGTCTAAACCCCTCACGGGGTACTGCGGAATGGGGCGAGGCACAGAATGACGCCACAGGATGTAAGACAGCCGTGCTTCCCCAGGCCACTGGTTCCGGCCGTCCATCAACATCTCGAGGAGTGGGTTGTGCAGGGTTCGGGGCCAGTGACGGCTAGCCGCCAGCATCTCTCGCATCTCGGCGCGGGTCATGTCACCGTGCCCGAGAAACCAGTTGGTCGTGACCAGACATGACTCGAGACCGACCAACGTGGACATTTCTGTCGCGGCGCGCGCCGGGGAGGTTACTGGGACGCCATTCACAACGCGAACCTGTGTCGCTGGAAGCAATGCCCGGTGCTGAACCACGCCGGCTTCACGCCTTCCCGCGCGCCCGTCGACACGATTGAGGTGGACCTCCCTGAGGTCGAAGCCAAAGACCTTCCCGCCCTGTTCGATCACCGACGATCCGTGGGAGAGCACGGAGCCCGATTTGGCCCTCATGAGTACGGCGCGGCAGGTCACTCGGTGGCGATCCTCCGGGCTGAGATCCGCCCAGACAGATCGATCGATGTATGCGCCGCGTCGAGGTTGATGGAGCACCCCGGCTTTGACGAGGCGACGAAGGGATCGATCGTCGAAGCCTTCAGCCACCAGTTCTCGGCGCAGCCACACGCCCGCTCGTTGATCCCACGCGAAGTCCGCCAACATGTGGCGAGAATCGTTCATTGTGAGGTCCGGGAGTCGCTCGTTCTGAGATCTGTGGAGCGCGAGTCGTGCGGGCTTGCCTGTGGGAGGGCAGTGGCCGGATGTTGTCCTTGCCCAGCCCCTGGCTCTTGTCTTTGTAGGGATTTCGCGCTGTTAGTAGGCGTTGCAACCTCCCCAAACATCGGGATTCCCCGGCCGGCCGGGGAATCCGCAGCTCAGGTGACCGGTTAGCCGCCGCCTTCGACGTACGACGGCCCGCCGGCGAGATTGGCGAGGGCCGAGTGAATGCGGCGTGCGGTGAAGTCAGCACATCGCTGCTCGACCTCCTCCAGCGTGCAGAACTGCGCGTCGCGAATCTCGCGCCGGTCGGCGACCAGCGTCTCTAGTAGTTCGTGGGGGTGGGAGCCGCCGTCGAAGACCAGGCACAGCGCGTCGTCCCAACCGCCCCACGGAGGCAGCCAATCGGTGAGCAGCAGGGGTCCGGCGTCCACGCGAAGGCCGAGTTCCTCCTCCACCTCGCGCGATACCCCGACCTGTGGTGACTCGCCCACCTCAACGACCCCGCCAGGGAGATCCCAGTCGGTCTTGTAGGTGAGTTGGCACAGCAGCACCCGGTCAGACTCGTCTCGAATCAGCAGTTGGCTGATCGCCCGCTTGCGCGGCAGGAACGAGTTCAACAGGGCGCGGAAACCCTCCGGCTCGGTTGGCGGGGCATCGTTGATCAGGCGCGCATAGACGATCCGGTCCTGCCCCTCGTCGACACCGCGGGCGACACCCTCCCTGCGGAGTCCCGCGTAGGCCGCGAGGCGCTGCTCGGCGACATCGGCCACGTGGAGGTGGGCTTCGACGCGGTGGACCCCGGAGTCGAAGGCCAGCGCAATCGCCTCGCTCACCTCGTCGCGAGTCGTCCCGGTCTCCCAAGCCAACCGGACGATGCCGGTGGCAATCTCGGTGGTGGAGACCATGACCTCACCATAACCAGCCTGTCCGGGCTGGGTGAGACGCCGGGCGGGCCGGCCTACTCGGGGACCAGCCAGAGCGTCCCCAACGGCGGCAGCGAGAACGCTTCGCCGGAGGTCACCGTGCCGAGGTTGCCCACGCCACTGCCGCCATAGACACCGGCATCGGTGTTGAGCAGTTCGCGCCAGGTCCCGCCGCCCGGAAGGTCCACTGTGTAGCCGTGGTGGGGGTTGCCGGCGAAATTGGCGATGCACACCAGAGGCGACCTGTCGGCGGCCCAGCGGGTGAAGGCGAACACGTTGCGCCCGGCATCGTTGGCATCGATCCAGGTGAACCCGGCCGGGTCGTTGTCCTGCTGCCACAGCGCGGCGCGCTCGACGTACGCCGAGTTGAGGTCCCGAACCAACGACTGGAGCCCGCGGTGCTCGGAGTGGTCGAGCAGCCACCAGTCGAGTTCGCGAGACTCCGCCCACTCCGATTCCTGGCCGAACTCACACCCCATGAAGAGCAACTGTTTGCCGGGGTGGGCCCACATGTAGGCCAGATACGTGCGCAGGTTGGCTAACTGCTGCCAGCGATCGCCGGGCATCTTGCGCAGCAGGGACCCCTTGCCGTGGACCACCTCGTCGTGGGAGATCGGCAGGACGTAGTTCTCGGAGAACGCGTAGACCATCGAGAACGTCATCTGACCGTGGTGGTGGGAGCGATACATCGGGTCCTCGGCGAGGTAGCCCAAGGTGTCGTGCATCCAGCCCATGTTCCACTTGAAGCCGAACCCCAGCCCGCCTTGATCGGTGGGCTTGGTGACCCCGGGCCACGAGGTCGACTCCTCGGCGATGGTGACCACACCGGGGCAGCGGCGATAGAGGGTGGCGTTCATCTCCTGGAGGAACTGCACCGCCTCGAGGTTCTCCCGCCCTCCGTGAATATTGGGCGTCCACTCGCCGTCTTTGCGGGCATAGTCGAGGTAGAGCATCGAGGCCACGCCGTCGACCCGCAGCCCGTCGGCGTGGAACTCCTCGGCCCAGTAGACCGCGTTCGCGTATAGGAAATTGCGGACCTCGCGACGACCGAAGTTGAAGATCCACGAGCCCCACTCGGGGTGCCAGCCGCGTTGCGGGTTGGGGTCCTCGTACAGCGCGGTGCCGTCGAAGCGAACCAGGGCCCACGGATCGGTGGCGAAGTGGCCGGGCACCCAGTCGAGGATGACTCCGATCCCGGCTTGGTGGAGACGGTCGATGAGATAGCGCAGCCCGTCGGGGTCGCCGAAGCGGGAGTCGGGAGCGAAGTACGACGTGACGTGGTAGCCCCACGAACCGCCGAACGGGTGCTGCATGACGGGCATGAACTCCACGTGGGTGAAGTTCAGATCGCACAGGTAGGCCACCAGTTCGTCGGCGAGTTGGCCGTAGTCGCGACCGCGCCGCCAGCTGGCCAGGTGCACTTCGTAGATGCTCATCGCGGCGGCGACGGGAGCCGTGACGGCACGGTGCTTCATCCAATCGTCGTCGCCCCATTGGTACGTCGACGTCGTCACCACGCTGGCTGTCTCCGGCGGCACCTGGGTGTAGAAGGCCATCGGGTCAGCCTTCTCGCGCCAAGACCCGTCAGCCCCGAGGATCCAGAACTTGTACTGCGCTCCGGCGCCGACCCCGGGCATGAAGATCTCCCACACGCCCGAGACGCCGAGTTGGCGCATGGGGTGTTCGCGCCCGTCCCAACTGTTGAAGTCGCCCTTGAGTCGGATCCCTCGTGCTCCCGGGGCCCAGACGGCGAAGGAGGTCCCGGTCACATCCGGGGCGCCGCCGATCCCGGGGAAGGTGTGCACGTGGGCGCCGAGAACCTGCCACAACTGCTCGTGGCGGCCCTCGTTGATGAGGTAGAGGTCGGCTTCACCGAGCGTCGGGAGGAACCGGTAGGGGTCATCGAACTCGTGGGGTGGGCCGCCGGCGTACGAGACCTCGACGCGGTAGTCGGGGACCTCGGCGACCCCGAGCCGACCCTCCCAGACGCCGCCGTGGACGTGTTGCAGCGGGCTGCGGCGCCCCGAGTGCACCACGGTGACGGTCTCTGCGAGGGGACGGAGCACTCGAACCACGACGTCGGATCCGGTCTTGGTCGACACGACGTGTGGACCAAGAATCGAGTGCGGATCGCCATGCTCACCCGAGATGAGCTGGTCGAGGTTCATTGGTTTCCTCCCACGATGCGATGTAGGGCGGCCAAGGGGATGTGGGTCCACGTCGGACGGTTGCGAGCCTCGTACCGCACTTCGTAGACCGCCTTGTCTGCGACGTACGCCGCGAGCAGGGACTGCTCGTCTGGGGTCATTGTGCGCCCTCCGATGTAGCCGCGTAGGAATGCCTCTTGGTTTCGGACGCTCCACGTGGCGGCGTGCTCGACGGGGGCCGCGCTCGCCGCGGCGTAGTCGAAGCTGCGCAGCATTCCGGCCACATCGCGCAGCGGTGAGTCGGGGAGGACCCGCTCCTCCAGCGGCTTGGCCGGTTCTCCCTCGAAGTCGACCAGCTTCCAGCCGTAGGGCACGCGCAGAGTCTGGCCCAGATGCAGGTCCGAGTGGACACGTTGGGCCTGGATCGCTCCGGCGGCGCCGATTGCGTCGAACAAGGCGGTCAGGCCGGGCCGCAGACCGTCCAGTTCGGGCAGGTCCGGGAAGTCCTCGATGGTCTCAAGCAGTCGTTGTGTCATACGCCGACTCACGCTTGCTGCGTCGAGGGTTGTGGTCGGGAACACGGTGGCGAGCACCTGGTGGATCGTGGCGACCGTCTGGCCAAGAAGAGTGGCTTCGGCGGTGAAGTCGTCGTTGCGGCCCGCGCTGGCCAGGGCGAGATCCCAGCCGTCGAGGGCTCCGGCCAGGAACTCCTGGAGCATGCCGAGTTGCCAGATGGCCGTGCTGTTTTCGGGCCCGGGCTGGGGGTGTGAGGAAGTGGC
The DNA here is from genome assembly GCA_937868075.1 of uncultured Marmoricola sp. GTDB lineage: Bacteria > Actinomycetota > Actinomycetes > Propionibacteriales > Nocardioidaceae > Marmoricola. Next base: position 7,132 of record CALMLL010000119.1, read on the forward strand.
GGGTGGGTGGTCTGAGGGAGGTGAAGAAGTGGCGGGTCGCGGGGATTGGATCCAGCCGAAGAGGGCTGCGGTAGGGGGGACCGGGGGTGTGGGGGCTGGGGTTGTGGGGTCCTGATTGGGGGCGGCGGCTCGGGTGAGGGCCCGATGGATCTCGATGTCGGGGTTGAGGCCGGGGGAGACCTTGCGGAAGATCTTCAGGAGGGCCTGGTCGGCCAGGGAGATCGAGGAATTGCTTTGTTCTCCGGTGAACAGCCGGCTCGGTCCGGCCGAGGGGTCGGTCAGGGTCTCGAGGGGAGCTCCCGGCTCGGCGTGGAAGGTGAGCGGTCCGGCCGGTGGGTCAGCGAAGGCCGCCACGAGCGCGGCCACGGCAGTGGCATCGTGGACCGCGTCGTAGTTCCACCGAGCCGGTTGGGCGTCCGCGGGTTCCACGCTGACCAGGGCGGGGCCCAGGCGAGGTTGTTCGGCCGAATACGCGGCGATCGGTAGGTGGTAGTGCTCGAGGTCGCCGTCGACGTACTCAACGGTGGCCAAGTCGAGGGACACGGAGGGTTGGAGGGTTCCCAGTTCACCCAGACGCACGATCTCGGTGACAACGAAATCGCGGCCCTTGCCCCCGAACCACCGTTGGGTGGCCAGGTAGGTGGCGACCTGTTCGTTGAGTGCGCTCATGTGATGACCGGCTGCCAGGGATCAGGGATGCCGCACGCTGAGGATGTGGGCCACCTCCACGCCGGGGTCGAGTCGCACGAAGTTGTGCGCGCCCCAGTGATAGGCCTCGCCGGTCAGTTCGTCGTGCACTGCGATCGTGTCGTGCCACTGCAAACCCAGCGCGGGCATGTCCAGGTGCACCATCGTCTCGCGGGTGGCGTGAGGGTCGAGGTTGACCACCACGATCACCTGATCGTCGGAGTCCGCTCCGGCGGTCTTGGAGAAACACAGGATCGAGTCGTTGTCGGTGGCGTGGACCTGCAGGTTGCGCAATTGCTGCAGGGCTGGGTGGGCCCGCCGGATCGCGTTGAGCCTGGTGAGGTACGGCGCCAGCGAGCGGCCCTCCTTCTCGGCCTTGGCCCAGTCGCGGACCCGGATCTGGTACTTCTCCGAGTCCAGGTACTCCTCGCTGCCCGGCTTCACGGCGACGTGCTCGAAGAGTTCGTAGCCGGCGTACACCCCCCACGACGGGGATCCGGTGGCGGCCAGCACAGCCCTGATCTTGAAGGCGGCGGGCCCGCCGTACTGCAAGAACGCGTGCAGGATGTCGGGGGTGTTGACGAAGAAGTTCGGCCGCATCAGGTGGGACGACTGGTGGGCGACCTCCGCGAAGTACTCGCCCAACTCCTGTTTGCCCGTGCGCCAGGTGAAGTAGGTGTAACTCTGGTGGAAACCCACCGCGCCCAGCGCGTGCATCATCGGCGGCAAGGTGAACGCCTCGGACAAGAACAAGACGTCGGGGTCGGTGCTTCTGATCTCCTTGAGCAGGCGCTCCCAGAAGGCCACCGGCTTGGTGTGCGGGTTGTCGACCCGGAAGATCCGAACGCCGTGGTCCATCCAGAACCGCACGATCCGCAGCACCTCGGCGTAGATGCCCTCGGGGTCGTTGTCGAAGTTGATCGGATAGATGTCCTGGTACTTCTT
>CALMLL010000120.1 GCA_937868075.1 uncultured Marmoricola sp.
CGTTCGCGATCGCCGACGCGACCGCGCTCACCGAGGCCGGCTACGTCGGTGAGGACGTCGAGAACATCCTGCTCAAGTTGATCCAGGCCGCCGACTACGACGTCAAGAAGGCCGAGACCGGGATCATCTACATCGACGAGATCGACAAGGTGGCTCGCAAGGCCGAGAACCCCTCGATCACTCGCGACGTCTCCGGCGAGGGCGTGCAGCAGGCGCTGCTCAAGATCCTCGAAGGCACCACGGCGTCGGTTCCTCCCCAGGGCGGGCGCAAGCACCCGCACCAGGAGTTCATCCAGATCGACACCACCAACATCTTGTTCGTGGTCGGCGGCGCGTTCGCCGGCCTCGAGCACATCATCGAGCAGCGAGTCGGCAAGAAGTCGCTCGGCTTCACCGCCGAGATCAAGGACGCCTCCGAGCGCGAGTCCGATGCGATGTTCGCCCAGGTGCGCCCCGAAGACCTGGTGAAGTTCGGCCTCATCCCCGAGTTCATCGGCCGACTGCCGCTGATCGCCAGCGTCAACAAACTCGACGAGCCGGCGTTGGTCCAGATCCTCACCGAGCCACGCAACGCGTTGTTGAAGCAGTATCAAAAGCTCTTCGAACTCGACGGGGTCGAACTCGAGTTCACCCAGACCGCCATCAACGCGATCGCCGAGAAGGCCCTGGAGCGCGGCACCGGTGCTCGCGGCCTGCGCGCGATCATCGAGGAGGTCCTCCTCAACGTGATGTACGACGTGCCCTCCCGTGCCGACGTCACCAAGGTGATCGTCGATGACGAGACGGTCAACGACGGGGTCGCGCCGACCCTGATCACCCGAACCGACGAAGGCAAGAAGTCCGCCTGATCCGCCTCAGCAGGTGATCACGCAGGGGCGGGAGCCAACTGCGCCGACACCTTCAGTTCGGTGTCCTCAGTCGCCCGGAAGACCAGATCCCCGGTGATGTGTCCGGCCTTGCGCAGATCCCCGGCCGCGGCCTGAGCCGCGTCCACGACGTCACCCGGTCCGGTGATCTCCACCAGGTCCAGCGCGGCCCGCATCGAGGCCTTGGCCTGCGACTTCGCGCCGCGGATGCCCATGAGGGCCGCGGACACGGCCTGGAGGACCGATGGGTCGCCATCCTCGGTTCCGGGAGCCTCCGGCCAGGCCTGGACGTGGACCGATCCTTCCTGCCACCACGACCACACCTCTTCGGTGACGTAGGGCATGAACGGCGCCAGGAGTCGCAACTGCACGTGGAGTGCGGTCGCAAGGGCGGCCTTGGCCGAGGTCGTGGCCGGATCATCGCCGTCGGCGTACGCGCGCTCCTTGACCAGTTCGAGGTAGTCGTCGCAAAAGCCCCAGAAGAACTGCTCGGTGACCTCAAGTGCGGTCGTGTAGTCGTAGGCCTCGAAGGCGTCGGTGGCCCGGATGACCACGCCGTGGAGCGCGGCCAGCATCGACCGGTCCACGGTCTCGGTGACCAGCGAGGGGTCGGGGTCGGTGGCCTTGACCGAACCGAGCACGAACTTGGAGGCGTTGAGCACCTTCATCGCCAACCGTCGGCCGACCTTCATCTGGGTCTCGTCGAACGGTGAGTCCATGCCGGGACGGGCGGTAGCGGCGCGCCACCGCACCGCGTCGGCGCCGTACTTGTCCAAGATCTCGGTGGGCACGACCACGTTGCCCTTGGACTTGCTCATCTTCTTCCGGTCGGGGTCGACGATGAAGCCGGAGATCATCGCGTGGGTCCAGGGAGCCACGTCGTTCTCGAAGTGGGCCCGCACCACGCGGCTGAACAGCCAGGTCCGGATGATGTCGTGGGCGTGGGTGCACAGGTCCATGGGGAAGACCCGCGACCACAGATCGGGGTCGCTCTCCCAGCCACCGGCGATGTGCGGGGTCAAAGAGGACGTCGCCCAGGTGTCCATGACATCGGGGTCGCCGATGAACCCGCCCGGCACCCCGCGCTGGCTCTCGGAGTAGCCCGCAGGGGCGTCGGTGGACGGGTCGATCGGAAGGTCAGCCTCGGCAGGAAGCAACGGGTGCTCGTAGTCCGGTTCGCCATCGGCGTCGAGGGAGTACCAGACCGGGAAGCCGATGCCGAAGAAACGCTGCCGCGAGATCAGCCAGTCGCCGTTGAGACCACCGACCCAGTTGTCGTAGCGGTGTCGCATGTGAGCCGGAAGCCAGGTGAACTCGCTCCCGCGGGCGATCATCTCCGCGCGCAGGTCGGCGTCACGGCCACCGTTACGGATGTACCACTGGCGGGTCGAGACGATCTCCAGCGGTTTGTCGCCCTTCTCGTAGAAGTTCGTCATGCGCTGGGTCGCCTTGGGCTCCCCGTCGAGGTCACCGGCCTCGCGCAGCAGCGTCACCATGGCCTCACGGGCCGAGAAGGCGGTCTTGCCAGCCAGATTCGCGTACGCCGACGAAGCGCCCTCGGCGCTCAGCCACTCCGGAGTCTCCCGGTGCAGGCGACCGTCACGACCGATCACGGTGCGCACCGGCAACTGCAGTTCGCGCCACCACTGCACGTCGGTGAGGTCCCCGAAGGTGCAGCACATCGCGATGCCCGCGCCCTTGTCGGGCTCGGCCGCCTCGTGGGCCAACACCGGGATTTCCACGCCGAAGACCGGCGAGGTCACGGTGGTGCCGAACAGCGGCTGGTAGCGCTCGTCGTCGGGGTGGGCGATCAGCGCGACCACCGCCGGAATCAACTCCGGTCGCGTGGTCTCGATGTAGATCGGCTGGCCGTCGGGACGGTGGAAGGCCACCCGGTGGTAGTGGCCGGCGTACTCGCGGGCCTCGAGTTCGGCTTGGGCGACCGCGGTCTGGAACGTCACGTCCCAGAGGGTGGGAGCTTCCTGGAGGTAGGCCTCCCCACGGGCGAGGTTGCGCAGGAACGCGGTCTGGCTGATCCGGGTCGCGATCGGACCGATCGTGGTGTAGGTCTGGCTCCAGTCAACCGACAGCCCCAGGGTGCGCCACAGGCTCTCGAAGGCCTGCTCGTCCTGCTCGACCAACTGCTCGCACAAGGCGATGAAGTTGGGGCGGCTGATCGACACCTGGCGTTTGGGATCGGGACGCTCCGGTGGGGTGAAGTCCGGGTCGAACGGGATGCTCGGGTCACACCGCACGCCGAAGTAGTTCTGGACGCGACGCTCGGTCGGCAAACCGTTGTCGTCCCAGCCCATGGGGTAGAAGACCGCCTTGCCGCGCATCCGCTGGAAGCGCGCGATCAGGTCGGTGTGGGTGTAGGAGAACACGTGGCCCACGTGGAGCGAGCCCGACACGGTGGGCGGCGGGGTGTCGATCGAGTACACGTTGTCGCGCGGTTGGGTGCGGTCGAAACGGTAGGTGTCGTCCTGCTTCCACCGCTGCGCCCAGGTCGCCTCCAGCCCCTCCAAAGCCGGCCGCTCGGGTACCTCGACGGGCCGCGGTGCGGGGCTCGTGGAGGTTCCGTTGGCAGTGGTGGGGCTCGATGTCATGACGCGAAGTCTAAGGAGCCCGCAGGGAGGGGGCGAACCAGTATCCGCCCTAGACTGCCCAGGTCATGACACAGATCACCCCCCGCCCTGCCCAGACCTACGCCGAAGCCGAAGATGCCCTGCTCTCGCGGTGGCCCGAACACAAGTTGGACCCCTCCTTGGAGCGGATCACCGACCTGTGCCACGTGCTGGGTGACCCCCAGTCGACGTACGACGTCCTGCACATCACCGGCACGAACGGCAAGACCTCCACGGCGCGCATGGCCGAGCGCTTGCTGATCACCCTGGGTCTGCGCACCGGTCGGTTCACCAGTCCGCACCTGACCTCGATGACCGAGCGGATCGTGATCGACGCCGAGCCGCTGACCGAGGAGCGCTTCGTCGATGCCTTCAACGAGGTCGCTCCCTATCTGCACGTTGTCGACGCTCGCTCCGAGCACCCGCTGAGCTTCTTCGAGTCCGTGGTGGCGATGGCCTATGCCGCCTTCGCTGATGCCCCGGTCGACGTCGCTGTCGTCGAGGTGGGGATGGGCGGCACGTGGGACGCGACCAACATCGCGAACGGCGCGGTTGCCGTGCTGGCGCCGATCGGACTCGATCACGCGCAGTACCTCGGCGACTCCATCCTCGACATCGCGGGGGAGAAGGTGGGCATCATCAAGGCCGGCGCGACCTGTGTCACCGCCGTCCAGGCTCCTGAGGTGATGGCGCTCATCGAGCAGCGCTGCGCCGAGGTCGGTGCCCGCCTGGTGCGCGAAGGTGTCGATTTCGGAGTCACCTCGCGCACCCCGGCCGTGGGTGGTCAGATGCTCGACCTGCGCGGGCTGCGCGGGGAGTACACCGAGGTGTTCGTCTCCCTTTACGGCGCCCATCAGGCGCAGAACGCGGTGCTGGCACTGGCGGCCGTCGAAGCCCTGGTCGGCGCCACCGCGCCGATCGACGACGACATCGTCAAGGAGGCGTTCGCCGAAGCCACCTCGCCGGGCCGACTCGAAGTTGTGCGTCGCAGTCCCACGGTGATCGTGGACGCCGCACACAACCCCCATGGGGCCAAGGCTTGCGTCGCCGCCCTCGAAGACTCCTTCGCCTTCGATCCGCTGATCGGAGTCATCGGCGTGATGGCCGACAAGGATGTGGAGGGCGTTCTCGCCGAGTTCGAGTCGGTGCTGGACCACGTGGTGTGCACCCAGAACTCCCAACGCCGCTCCATGAGTGCCGATGACCTGGCCGAGATCGCTCGGGAGGTATTCGGGGAGGACCGCGTCTCGGTGGCCCCGCACCTGATCGACGCGATCGACCAGGCCGCAGCACTCGCCGAAGCCGGCGCCGCTCTGGGGGAGGCACTGGGCGCGGGCGGGGTGTTGGTCACCGGATCGGTCGTCACCGTCGGGGAGGCCAGGGCGCTGCTGACCAGGGGCCAGCGATGAACGGCGCTATGCGTCGGCGGTTGTGCTCGGCGATGCTGATCCTCCAGGCGGTCGTGGTCGGGCTGACGACACCCGTGCTGATCTCGATCACCCAGGTCCCGGTGAACCGCGCGCTGGTGCTCGGCTTGGGTCTGGCGCTGGCCTGCATCGTGGTCGCTGGGCTGCTCCGCTTCGGCTGGGCCTACGTTCTGGGCTGGGCGCTCCAGGTCGCTTCGATCGCCATGGGATTCCTGGTGACGGCGATGTTCACCCTGGGGGCGGTGTTCCTCGCGCTCTGGGCCGCGGCCTACATCCTTGGCGGCAAGATCGATCGGGAACGGGCTGCGGCCTACGCGGCCATCCCAGAGTCCTGACCCCCTAGGCTTCAG
>CALMLL010000121.1 GCA_937868075.1 uncultured Marmoricola sp.
CGAGATGGCGCACATGTGGTTCGGCAACCTCGTCACGATGCGCTGGTGGGAGGACGCCTGGCTCAACGAATCCTTCGCCGACTACATGGGGATCCGGGTCGGCGGGGAGGTCAGCGGACTCGACGTATGGACCCATGCATGTGTCGACGCGATCGCGGCCTACAAGGCCGACCGGCGACGCTCGTCCCATCCGGTGGCGCCCCTGGCCGACGACGTACCGGACGTGGACGCCGCATTGGGCAACTTCGACGCCCTCACCTATCGCAAGGGCCGGGCCGCGCTGCGGCAGTTGGTCACCTGGCTAGGTGACGACGCCTTCTTCGACGGGGTCAATCGCTACCTCAACGCCTTCGCTTTCGGCAACGCCAGTCTGGAGGACTTCACCTCAGCACTCGCCGAGGCAGCACCCGAGCGTGACGTCCACGGCTGGGTCGCGGCGTGGCTGCGCACCACGGGGTTCGACACCCTCACCTTGGCCTACGACGACGGAGTGCCGCTCATCGTGCGCGAGGGTTCCCGGCCCCACCGGGTGAATCTCGGCGACGGTGTCTTCGTCGACATCGATAGCGACGAGCCGGTCCGGGTCCCCGAACTCTTCGGAAGGCCGGTGGTGCCCAACTCTGGCGACGAGACGTACGCACGAGTCCGCTTCGATGACGACACCTGGGCGATCCGATCTCGCGAACCCTCCCCGGACCCGGTAACCCGAGGGGTGGTCCTGCGCGCGGCCCTTGACCGAGTGGTCGGCGGCAAGATGGGAGCAGCCGAGTTCGTGGGGGCCTGGCTCCCGAATCGACTGCGCGGCGAGGGCAACGTCGAACTCATCGACTACGCCCTCGAGGTGCTGGTCCCGCAACTCTCGGCCTGGCTGGCCCCAGAGGAAGTGCCACTGGTCAGGCAGGAACTGGAGGTCCTGGGCATCGACCTGCTGGGCACCCACCCGTCGCGTTCGGTGGCCGTAACGGCGATCGGGACGATCGCCCGCCACAGCACCGAGGCCGACTCGTTGCGCGAGTTGCTGCGCCGCAACCACCTGCGCGGGATTCAACTCACCCATGACCTTCGCTGGGCGATTGTGATCAGGCTGGCCGCACTCGGTGACCGCGAGACCCTGGCGAGGGAAGCCTCGATCGACCGGTCGTCCGAGGGCGCCCTGGCGGCGCGTCGGGCACGCGCAGCACTACCCACCGCTGACGACAAATCCGCGGCATGGGCCGAGATGTTCGCTCCCACGGTCTCCAACCGCGAGTTCGAGGCCAGCGCTCTGGGCTTCTGGACGGCCGGTCAAGAGCACCTCGTGGCCCCCTGGATCCCGCAGTACGCGGGCGCGGCCAAAGAGTTGGCCCACCATGTCGGCCCGGGTACGACCAGGCTGATCGGATACCGCATCCCGTGGATGCCGCTACCGCTGGCGACCCTGACATCGTTGCGCGATCAACTCAGCGCCGAATGCGAGAACGATCTCCCGACGACGCTGCCGCGTCAGTGGGCAGACTCGGTGGACGACCTGGATGTGGCGATCGGAGTCCGCGCTCAGGCGTGACCGTCGAACATCTTGGTGACCGAGCCGTCTTCGAAGACCTCGCGGATCGCTCGAGAGATCAGCGGCGCGATCGACAGGCAGGTCAGCTTGTCGAACTGTCGAGCCGGCTCGATCGGCAAAGTGTCGGTGACGATGACCTCGGTGACCGGGGAGTTGCGTAGCCGCTCGGCGGCCGGGTCCGAGAGGATCGGGTGGGTCGCAGCGATGATCACGCCGGCGGCGCCGTCCTTCATCAACGCCTCGGCGGCGTTCACGATCGTGCCGCCGGTGTCGATCATGTCGTCGACCAGAACGCACATGCGGCCCTTGACCTCACCCACGACCCGGTTGGCCATGGTCTCGTTGGGTCGGTCGGTGCGCCGAGTCTTGTGGATGAAGGCCAGCGGGGCACCGCCCAGTTTGGCCGACCAGCGCTCGGCGACCTTGATCCGGCCAGCATCGGGTGAGACCACGGCCAGCGGCTGGTCGCCGTACTTCTCCATGACGTACTCGGCCAGGATCGGCAGCGCCATCAAGTGGTCCACCGGACCGTCGAAGAACCCCTGGATCTGGTCGGCGTGCAGGTCGACCACGATCAGTCGGTTGGCCCCGGCGGTCTTGAAGAGGTCGGCCATCAAGCGGGCCGAGATCGGCTCCCGGCCGCGGTGCTTCTTGTCCTGGCGGGCGTAGCCGTAGAACGGCAGCACGACGGTGATCCGCTTGGCCGACGCGCGCTTGAGCGCATCGACCATGATCAGGTGCTCCATGATCCATTCGTTGATGGGCGCGGTGTGGCTTTGGATGACGAAGGCGTCGCAGCCGCGCACCGACTCCTCGTAGCGCACATAGATCTCGGAGTTTGCGAACTCGTACGCCGAGGTCGGAACCAAGCCGGAGCCCAACTCCGCAGCCACCGCTTCGGCCAGCGCCGGGTGAGCCCGACCACTGAAAAGCATCAACTTCTTCTTCGTGGTCCGCTTGGTGACGCTCACGTGAGGCGCGCTCCTACCTAGTGCATGGGCTCGGCGACGTCAGGATTCTCCCTCATCGCCAGGCTCCTCGGATACCCCGGGGTCTCCGGCCAGCGCCTCTCTGGCCGCGTCCGCGGCGGCCGTGCCTTCTCGACGCCGGAAAACCCAGCCTTCGACGAGGCGTTGCGGGCCACCGGAGACGGCCAACGCACCGGGAGGAACACTGCGCCGGATCGTGCTGCCGGCCCCGGTCACGGCACCGTCGCCGACGGTGACGGGCGCGACGAAGACGTTGCCGGATCCAGTGCGGGCATGCCTGCCGATCACGGTGCGGTGCTTGGCCACACCGTCGTAGTTGGCGAAGATCGTTCCGGCCCCGATGTTGGTGCCCTCGCCGATCTCGGCGTCCCCGACGTACGACAGATGCGGGACCTTGGCGCCGCGACCGATCACGGCGTTCTTGGTCTCCACGAAAGCGCCGATCTTGCCGCCTGCGGCCAACGAGGTTCCCGGACGAAGGTAGGAGAAGGGGCCGACCAGGGCGTCCTCGCCGATCACCGCCAACTCCGCGTGGGTGCGGATGACCCGCGCCCCGGCGCCGACCTCGCAGTCCTTCAAGGTGGTGTCTGGGCCGATCACTGCGTCCTCGGCCACCGTCGTGGCACCGAGAAGTTGCACCCCCGGCAGCAACGTCACATCCGGCGACAAGGTGACATCCACGTCGATCCACGTGGTCGCCGGATCCATGATCGAGACACCCTCGCTCATCCAGTGGTTGAGGATGCGCGCGTTCTTCTCCGCCCCCAACGCCGCCAATTCGGCGCGGTCGTTGGCGCCCTCGGTCTGGCGCCAGTCGTCGATGGGCACCGCACCGACACCCAATCCGGACTCCACCGCCAGGGCGACGGTGTCGGTGAGGTAGTACTCGGCCTTGTGCGGGTGCGGTTGGAGTCGGGCCAAGGCATCGGTGAGGAAGTCGGCGTCGAAGGCCAGGATCCCGGAGTTGATCTCCCGCACCTTCGCCTCGTCTTCGGAGCACTCGCGCTCCTCGACGATCGCGGTCACTCCTCCGCCCGTGCGGATCACCCGGCCATAGCCGGTGGGGTCGTCGACCACACCGCTCAAGATCGTCATCGCGTCACCGCTGGCGTGGTGGGCGGCCACGAACTCCCGCAGGCTCTCCCCCTCCAGCAACGGGGTGTCCCCGGTGATCACCAACACGGTGCCGGTGCAGCCACCGAGGGCCTCCACCGCGACGCGTACGGCGTGACCGGTGCCCTCCTGGGTCTCCTGAACAGCCAAGGTGACCGAGGGATCGAACTGCTGGATGTGAGCGCCGACCTGCTCGCGCTGGTGCCCCACGACCGCGACCACCCGGGTCGGCTCGACCATGCGCGCTGCGGTCAGAACGTGGCCGATCATGCTGCGCCCGGCGATGGGGTGCAGCACCTTCATCGTCTTGGACTTCATCCGGGTGCCGCCGCCTGCGGCCAACACGATCACTGTCACGCCGGTTGAACCAGACACCACAAGACCTCTCTTGTTGCTTCGTCGACCCGCTGACCCAGTCCCCCGAGTCTCCTGGGGTTCTCCTCGCCCCGGCTCGCTCGCTCGCTAACGACCCGAACACGTTCGGTCGTTGCGCTCGCTCGCTCCCCGGGTAGGAGTCGAACCTACGTCGCTAATCCTGATTCAAAGTCAGGCGGGCCCTGCCGGCAGACCAACCGGGGAAAGTGCAGCCACCAAGGTTACCCTGCGCCCAGGGGTGGGTCGGCTCGCCCCGGAGGTGGTTTGGGGAGCCGCGAAAACACCGAGGTGACACCACGCCCATGCCGGCACCACCAATCAAGCATCTCGATGTCAAGAATCTTGACGGGTACGATCAGGGGGTGCGCCAGGTCCAACGCTTCGACGAGGTCGACCAGTTGGTCCAGGCCTGGGCCCGCGAACGCGGCGACCTCGATCTCACCCCGGTCGAGGTCTTCAGCCGGATCACCCGCGTCGCCAAACTGCTCGACCAGGCACGCAAGCGCGCCTTCAGCGCGCACGACCTCGAGGGCTGGGAGTTCGACGTACTGGCTGCCCTGCGCAGGTCCGGGACGCCGTACCTTCTCTCCCCCGGACGACTCACCAAGGAAACGCTGGTCACCAGCGGCACGATGACCAACCGGATCGATCGGCTCGCCACCCGTGGCTTCGTACGCCGACAGCCCGATCCCGACGACCGACGTGGGGTCCTCGTGGCGCTGACCGACTCAGGACGAAAGCGCGTCGACGACGCGTTCGAGGAACTCCTGGAGCAAGAACGCGCCCTGCTTGGACTGCTCAGCGCCGAGGACCGGCGCAGCCTCGCCGGCCTGTTGCGCTCCCTGATGGAGCCCTCAGCCGAGTAGTTCTCCAGCCGCCAGCCACTCGGTCTCCAGGGCATCACGTTCTGCCTCCACGGCTCGCAGTTGCTCAGCCAGATCCGCCAGTCGCTGATAGTCGTCGGCGTGGGCGGCGATCTGGTCGTTGAGGTTTGCGGCCTGCTGCTCGACTCGTTGGAGTTGGCGTTCGACTCGTTCCATGGTCTTGCGGGCCGCGCGCTCGGCGGCGCTTCCGGCCTTGGCGCGCTGAGCAGGCGGCACCGCCGGGGCGGCCGGCTCAACGAGTGCTTCGGCGGCGGCGATCTGATCACGGCGGTGCTGCAAATACTGGTCCACACCGCCGGGCAGCATCGACACCTGGCCATCACCGAGGAGCGCCCAGACCGAGTCGGTCACCCGTTCGAGGAAGTAGCGATCGTGAGAAACGACGATCAGCGTCCCGGGCCAGGAGTCCAAGAAGTCCTCCAGGACATTGAGCGTCTCGATGTCGAGGTCGTTGGTCGGCTCATCGAGAAGCAACACGTTGGGCTCGGACAACAGCAGCATCAGGAGTTGGAACCGACGCCGCTCACCGCCGGACAGGTCACCCAGGCGAGCGGTGAGCCGGTCTCCGGTGAAGCCGAACCGCTCCAGGAGTGAGGTGGCGCTTACGTCGGAGCCGTCGGCCAGACGGGTCACTCGGCGGACCCCGGTCACCGTGTCGAGCACGCGAGCGGTCGGGTCGACCGGATCCACGTGCTGGGTCAGGTGCGCCAGACTGACGGTGCGCCCTCGCTTGACGCGCCCCACGTCGGGAGCCAGGGCGCCGGAGACCAAGGAGAGCACCGAGGTCTTGCCGGCACCGTTGACACCGACGATCCCCACCCGGTCGCCTGGGCCGAGCCGCCAGGTGGCGTGACTGAGCAGCGATCGTTCACCGCGAGTCAGATCGACGTCTTCGAGGTCGATGACGTCCTTGCCGAGACGTTGAGTAGCGAACTTCTGCAACTCCAGTCGGTCGCGGGGTTCGGGGACGTCCTCGATCAGTGCGGTGGCGGCTTCGACCCGGAACTTGGGTTTGGAGGTGCGCGCCGGTGCTCCTCGTCGCAGCCAGGCCAACTCCTTGCGCATGAGGTTGGCCCGACGCGCCTCGGTCGCCACGGCTTGCCGCTGGCGTTCGGCTTTGGCGAGCACGAAGGCGGCGTACCCACCTTCATAGGCGTCGACCTGGCCGTCATGGACCTCCCAGGTGCTCTGGCAGACCGCGTCGAGGAACCACCGATCGTGGGTGACCACCACGACAGCGGTGTCGAGAGAGTTCACATGCTCGGCCAGCCAGGCCACCGCCTCGACGTCGAGATGGTTGGTCGGCTCGTCGAGGATCAAGAGGTCGTGGCGCTCCAGCAGAAGGGCCGCCAGCGAGCATCGTCGGCGTTCGCCGCCGGAGAGCCCGTGCACCGAGCGGTCGAGTTCGACCCCGGCCAGCAGGACCTCCACCAGGCTACGCGTGGTGCGGTCAGCGGCCCACTCGTGGTCGCTACGACCGCCGAGCACGGCTTCTCTGACGCTATGACTGTCATCGAGCGCATCGCGTTGATCCAGATACCCGATGTGGATGCCTCGTGAGCGCGACACCCGCCCGTCATCGGGCTCGACCCGCCCGGCGATGAGGTTGAGCAGGGTGGTCTTGCCATCGCCGTTGCGCCCTACGACGCCGATGCGATCGGTGTCGCTGATCCCGAGGCTGACTTCGTCGAGCAGGATCCGCACCCCGTAGGAGATGGTCACCTTCTCCAGATTGACCAGGTTAGGCATAGGTCACCACGTGGGCGCCGGCTACGGGAGCGGCACAAGCAGTGACGCGTTCGTAGCCCCGCTCGGTCATGGCAAGGCGTACGTCGGCGGCGTGGCGCGCATCGCTGCAGAGGAACAGGCAGGTCGGCCCGGAGCCGGACATCAACCCCGCCAACGCACCGCAGTCACGGCCGTCGGCCAGGATCACGGCCAGGTCGGGGCGCAGGCTCAATGCCGCCGCCGTCAGATCGTTCGACAACTGTTGGGCCAACCAGCGCGGATCCCCGGCGACCAGTGCGGAGCGGAGTTCGGGCATCAGCTTCTCGGTGGCCGTGCGATCCCCGAGCAACCGGTCGAACTCGCGGTAGACCCCGGGTGTCGACAGTCCGATCTCGGACTCGACCACGACCCACCACCAGGAGCCGTTGTCCTCCAACGGCTCGACCTGCTCCCCTCGACCCGAACCGAGGGCGGTGCCCCCAACGAGGGCGAATGGGACATCGCTGCCGAGGTCGGCGGCCAACGCCAACAGGTCGCGATCGGAGGTCTGGAGTCCCCAGAGCCGGTCGAGGGCCAGCAGGGTCGCCGCCCCGTCGGCGCTGCCCCCGGCCAGACCCGCCGCGACCGGGATCCCTTTCTCGATGCGGATAGCGGCTCGCCGGTCGATGCCGTGGAACGAGGTGAGCGCACGGCCCGCGCGCATCGCGATGTTGGTGTGGTCGGCAGGCACGTCGCTGACATCGATCCGAGGGTGCGTGCCGACCGCAAGCGACCACTCGTCGGCCTCGGCGACGCTCACGTCGTCATAGAGACCGATGGCCTGATACACCGTGGCGAGGGGGTGGAACCCGTCGGGCCGGATCGAACCCACGCCCAGATTGAGGTTGATCTTGGCGGGAGCCCGCACGGTCAGTGCAGCGCTCATGAGTGCAACTCCTGGGCGATCGCGGCGAACTGGTGCACATCGAGGGATTCTCCTCGCGTAGACGGGCTCACCCCGGCCGCGCGCAGCACTGTCTCCGCCCGATCCGCAGACCGGGCCAGCCCGGCGAGAGTCGAACGCAGGGTCTTTCGACGTTGGGCGAAGGCGGCGTCGATGACCGCGAAGACCTGGGCGCGGGTGGCACTCGTCACGGGTGGTTGTCTCCGGGTCAGCGAGACCAGGCCGGAGTCGACGTTGGGGGCGGGCCAGAAGACATGGCGCCCCACCGCTCCGGCGCGGCGTACGTCGGCGTACCAGGCGGCTTTGACCGACGGCACTCCGTAGACCTTGGACCCGGGGTCGGCGGCAAGTCGGTTGGCGACCTCGGCCTGCACCATCACCAACCCACTGTTCAGGGATGGCACGGTGGCCAGCAGATGCAGCAGCACCGGGACGCTGACGTTGTAGGGGAGGTTGGCCACCAACGCGGTGGGGGCAGGGTCCGGCAGGGACTCGACGCGCTTGGCGTCGGCCTCGACGACGCGCAACCGCCCACTCGCCGAGGGGTAGAACTCAGCGATGGTCTGCGGCAACCGGGCCGCCAACACACCATCGATCTCGACCGCGGTCACGCTCGCGCAGGCGTCCAGCAGAGCCAGGGTGAGGCTGCCCAGACCCGGACCGACCTCGAGCACGACGTCGTCGGGCGACAGGTCGGCCGAGCGCACGATGCGGCGCACCGTGTTGGGGTCGATCACGAAGTTCTGGCCACGCTGTTTGGTGGGTCGCAGACCGAGCTCCCCGGCCAATGCGCGGACCTCGACCGGGCCGAGCAAGCGGGCTTCTGACACCCCTGGAGCCTAGTGTCAGTTGAACCGGGCGCCGCAGTGCGGCCAGGCGCCGTAGCCACCGCTGGCCCGTCGAACCTTCTCGGCGATCGCGATCTGCTCGGCACGACTGTGTTGGTGGGGGTAGCCGGTGCCGCCGTAGGCCCGCCAGGTGCTGAGGCTGAACTGCAACCCCCCGTAGTAACCGTTGCCGGTGTTGGCCGCCCAGTTGCCCCCGGACTCGCACTTGGCGATCGCATCCCACACCGAGTTGCCGCTGGCGAAATTGGCCGCCACGGCGCCGGTGCCGACTTTGACGATCGCCGCCACCGGCTTGGAGAGCACCTTTTGGTGCAGCACCACACGGCGTACCTCACGCCCGTCGCGGAAGACCACCCGGTAGACGACGTTGCGAACACCGGACTGGCCTGCGCGCAGCGTCTCGTTGATGCCGGTGGGCAGGGCCGAGTCCTTGCGTTGGATGGTGTTGTAGGGCACCGACTCGTGGTGCACGCGCACTCGGGCATAGCGGATCTTGATGACGGTGATCTTGGTGCCGCGGGAGATCGCGGTGTCGAGCGCCGGCCGCACGATGTCGTTGCTGTCGGTCTTGACGTCCAACGCCGACAACGCACCTGCCACTGTGAACGCGGCCACCCGGACGCGGGTCGTCTCGCCCTTGCGGGTGAGGCGGACCTTGGTGGGGTTGGCGATAGCCAGGGCAAGGCCATCGCGGCCGATCACGCTGGATCGGCTCACCGAGACCGCGGCGGCGTCGTTGCGCCACCCGAAGGCATCGAGCGCTTCAGCGACGGTGCGTGCGGTGGTCCAGCGAATCTGAGTGGTGCCGTCGATCGTGACGCGCAACGGGCGGGCGAACTCGATGCTCACCTGCGTCCCATCACGCAGCGCGGTGGTCGGTCCAGGGACGACCACATCACGCGACGTGACTCTGATCCCTTCAGCTGCCAGCACGTCAGCCACGGTGGTGCCCAGACTGGTCACCGAGCGCTGCTTGCCGTCGATGGTCAGCGTCACGGACTTGCTGAGGGCGGCGTAGCCGAGGGTCGTGGCGGCCAGGGCGAAGGCCACAAGGCCGGCCAGAGCGGCCAGCAACGGACGGTTCGAACTGAGGGTCGCGAGGCGGTTGCGCACGCATCTCCAGACGTTGTGCTCTCCGGTCGACGGGGGTGGTGAGCACACTCACCGCACGGTCATCGCAGACTCGTGCCACCCGTTCTCCGGCTGACAAGTCCTCGACGCTACGGGGTATGTCGGGGATTCGCCAAACCCTGGAGGGGTCGTCTACATCACTGGGGCGAGGCCGCGCCGGCCCACTCCCCGGCGTACGCCGCGAACGTGTTGGCCTCGACCTGGACACACATCTGACGCAGTTCCGTCCGCAGAACCTCGGCCATGACCGCCATCGTGTGGGGGATCAGATAGGAGGCGTTGGGGCGGCCACGGAAGGGCATGGGGGTCAGGTAGGGGGCATCGGTTTCGACCAGGATCCGGTCGGTCGGGGTGACCCGAAGCGCCTCCCGGAGGGCGTGATTGGCCTTGAACGTCACAGGGCCGGCGAACGACAGGTAAGCGCCACGATCCGCACAGCGCGCCGCGAAGGCGGCATCGCCGGAGAAGCAGTGCATGACCCACCGATCCGGCGGACCCACCTCATCGATGATCGCGAGCACGTCGTCGTGGGAGTCGCGGTCGTGGATCACCAGGGTCTTGTCGAGGCGCTTGGCGATGTCGATGTGGGCTCGGAAGGAGTCCCACTGAGCGGCCCGTCCGTCGGTCCCGGTGCGGAAGTAGTCGAGGCCCGTCTCGCCCACCGCCCGGACGCTCGGGGAGTGGGCCAGGTCCTCGATGACCGCAAGCGCCTCGACAAGTCGCCCCTCGGCGGCCAGGCGCGGCGCCTCGTTGGGGTGCAAGGAGACCCCCGCCACGATCGAGGGGTGACGCTCGGCTGTCTCGACCGCCCAGCGAGCGCCGTCGAGGTCGCAGCCGATCTGCACAATGCGCGGGACGCCGACGTCAGCGGCCAACCCGATCGCCTCTGGCACCGAGAGATGGCCACCGTGGGGACCGGCGCCGATGTCCAGGTGGCAGTGGTTGTCGACGACGGGGTGCGGCAGGGGCGTGGGCGCGGGCGGCCTGGGCTTGGGCTCCTGTGTCATGGGCGGCGGGGTCATGGGCGGCGGGGTCATGAGCGATCAACCAGTCCGTGGGCGGCGGCGTAGACGGCTCGTTTGGCCGCCCCTGTTCGACGTACGACGGCGGCGATGGCGTCCTTTCGGGTCAAACCGGCCGCCTCCTCGGCTGCGACCAGGGCGGCCAGATTTCCCGGATCGTCGGGGACCGGTGGCGGGGAGGCGCCGGCCACGACGATGGTGACCTCTCCGCGTACGCCGTCGCGGGCCCAGGTGACGAGGTCGTCGAGCGGCCCCCGGCGTACCTCTTCGTGGGTCTTGGTCAGTTCGCGGCAGACTGCCGCGTCACGTGTGCCACCGAACCCGAGAGCCATCGCCTCCAGGGCGGCGTGGGTGCGGTGGGGTGCCTCGAAGAAGACCATAGTGCGCGGTTCCTCGGCCAGCGCCGCGATGGCGCGCTGCCGCTCGCCGGCCTTGCGGGGCAAGAACCCTTCGAAACTGAACCGATCGACCGGCAGCCCGGACACCGCCAATGCCGTCAACACCGCCGAAGGCCCGGGCACCGCGGTCACCCGGATGCCTGCCTCGACGGCCGCGGCCACCAACCGGTAGCCGGGGTCGGAGACCGAGGGCATCCCGGCGTCGGTGACCAGCACGACCTGCGCCCCACCGACCAGGGCGGCGACGAGATCGGGGGTGCGAGCCACTTCGTTGCCTTCGAAGTAGGACACCACCGAACCGGTCGGTTTGATTCCCAGGTCGCCGAGCAGACGACGCAATCGGCGGGTGTCCTCGGCGGCAATGACATCCGCGGTCGAGAGCACCTCGGCCAGCCGCGGCGGTGCGTCGCCGATATGCCCGATCGGTGTCGCCGCGAGCACGAGTTTCCCCGGAGCCGCGGCGGTGGTCATGCGGACATGCTGGCACTGTTGCCCCGCCGATGCCGACTCGCCTCGTAGCCTGACCCGGTGAGCGCGCTGCCAACTCCCACCCTCGGGCTGTCGCGCCGCGCCGACGGACGGCCACTGCCGGGGCTCTCGCGCCGCAGTCGAGCCGACGTCAGGCTCTCCGACCCGTTGATCGGCTGGGTGGCGACGCTGGTGGTGACCGCCCTTGCCGGTTTCCTGCGGTGGTGGCACCTGGGGTCGCCGCGCTCGTTCATGTTCGACGAGACCTACTACGCCAAGCAGGCGTGGTCCCTGATCCACCACGGCTACGCCCAGACCTACGTCGACAAGGCCAACGAGCGGATCCTGGCGGGACAGTGGTCGCCGAGCCTGTGGACGGGCAAGCCGGAGATGATCGTGCACCCCGAGGTCGGCAAGTGGTTGATCGGGGCCGGCGAGTCGGTCTTCGGGTTCACCCCCTTCGGCTGGCGGGTGGCATCTGCGATCGCCGGCACGCTGATGGTCCTGGTGATGATCCGGCTGGCCCGCAGGCTCACCGGGTCCACCCTGCTCGGCGTCATCGCCGGGTTGCTGATGTGTTTCGACGGGCTGCAACTGGTGCTGTCTCGCATGGCACTGCTCGACATCTTCCAGGCGTTCTTCCTGCTCAGCGCGGTGGCCGCCCTCGTCGCCGACCGCGATTGGGGGCGTGAGCGGTTGCTCCGGCGGCCGAGCCGAGGTCAGTGGGGACCGCTCCTGTGGTGGCGACCCTGGCGGATCCTGGCCGGGGTGTGGTTCGGGCTGGCGGTCAGCACCAAGTGGAGCAGCCTCTACGTGATCGCCGGCTTCGGGTTGCTGACCTGGGCATGGGATGCCGGCGCCCGTCGACGCCTCGGTGTACGCCGACCGTGGGCCCGATCGTTCGTCGTCGATGCCCTCCCGGCTTTCGGGTGGCTGGTCGTGGTGCCGGCAGTGATCTACGTGGCCTCATGGACCGGGTGGCTGATGCATGCCCAGGTGTTCGAGAAGGCCTTCTCCGACACCCAATACGGCCCCTACTGGGGTTCCTACCTGCGCACGGACGCCCACGGCTTCTGGGCCGAGGCCACCCAGTCGCTGCGGTCGCTGTGGCACTACCACCACGACATCTATGCCTTCCATACGAGGTTCCTCGACGACGCCACGCATACCTACCAGTCCAAGCCTTGGGGGTGGCTGATCCAACACCGTCCGGTGGGGGTCGATGCCCAGTTGGACATCAAGCCCGGCGTCCAGGGATGCACGGCAGCGGCCGGGAGTACATGCCTGCGTCAGGTGCTGCTGCTGGGCAACCCGCTCGTGTGGTGGGGCGGCACGGCGGCGCTGGTCTACTCGCTCGTCGCCTGGGTCGGTCGCCGCGACTGGCGGTTCGGGATCGTGGTCGTCGGCGTACTCGCGACCTGGCTGACCTGGGTGCCCAACGACACCCGGCCGATCTTCTCCTACTACGCGATCTGCATCGAGCCCTTCTTGATCCTGGGCCTGACCCTCACTCTTGGCAGGATCCTGGGCTCAGCAGACGCGCCGATCCTGCGCCGCCGCGTCGGAGGTGCCGTCGTCGGGGTCTACCTGATCGCGGTCACAGTGGCCTTCGTCTGGTTCTGGCCGATCTGGACCGACCAACTGATCACCACAGCCGAATGGCTGCGCCGGATCTGGTTCAAGTCCTGGATCTGACGACGCCATGAGCCGATCCCAAGAATCCCCTTTGCCCTATTCCGCACCGGGGGTCTAGGCCCTACCTTGGGCACGGAGCGGCGGATGGTCCGTCGGCTGAGAGGGAGTAGTCATGGCAGGCAAGTTCGAGCTCTACACCGACGCCTCGGGCAAGTTCCGGTTCCGGTTGAAGGCCGGCAACGGTCAGGTCATCGCTCAGGGCCAGGCGTATGAGTCCAAGGCCAGCGCACTCAACGGGATCGAGTCGATCAAGAAGAACGCCGCCGACGCACCGGTCGACGACCAGACCGCCTGAAACAAGCACCGTCGGAAACGCCCTCGACGGGTCCGACGAACGGTGAAGTCCCGCGACACCGATCAGGTGTCGCGGGACTTCACCATTTCGAACTCCTCCGGGTCGGGCCACCGCAACCACGTCCGGAGGAACTACCCCCGCTAGGGCTGGACGACCGACCAGATCGAGGCGTTCGTGGTCGACCAGCCGGTGCTACCGGACTCGAATGTCGGGTTGGTCAGGAGGTTCGCTCCACCCGATGTGCCGAGGAACCCGTCGTCGACATAGAGGGTGCCCGAGCCCGCATAGGCGTCCTCGAGATCCAAATACACTGTCGTACGGGTGCCGGTGGAGAACGAGGGAACCGAGCACTTGGTCCACGTGCTGGTCGCAGTGCACTTCACCGTGGCCAGGCTGGTGGTCCAGTTCGCGTCACCCCACACGGTCAGCTTGAACGCTCCGGTTCCCTTGACCCAGATCGATGCGACGTCCGTGGTCCCCGGGCTGACGCTCACCGATTGGTAGAGGTCCTGATACGCGGCCGTGGCCGGCAGGATGCCTCGCCCCGCCCAGGTCCCTGAGTGCGTGTTGCCCCCAGCTACGACCCCGCCGAGGTCGTCGCGGATCTGGGAGAAGAGCGCCTGGAACGACGTGCTCGTCGCGACCTCGGTGGGGTAGTTCCACCAGAAACCTGCGCCCACGCTGTTGGCGTAGCCGTAAGACGCGCGGTAGTACTGATCGGCGATCGGCTGCAGCTGCGCAGCCGTGGGGCTCGACGTGGATGCAAGGTTGCTGAACGCCCACCAGTAGCGCTGGTCCGGGATCCAATATCCGAGTTCACCGATCCCGATCTTCTGCGTCGGGAACTCCGCCTGCATGCGTCGCATCACCTGGTCGAACGCAAGACCGAGGGGCGCCTGCTCGACGTACGTCGACAAGAGGACGTCGTCGATCTTGCCTCTGATCGTCGAGGTCAGATTCGCCCGCGCCCAATTGAACATGCTCGTCGACGCCGCGGAGGGCGTGTTGATTTGGTAGAAGAGCGTGAGCACACGCAGCTTGCCCGGCGCGTTCGCGGTGACCACGTTGGCCGCATCAGCCAGCCGAGCGGCGGGGGTGTTGCCGCCGCTGGAGAACACCCAGTCCCCATTGACCTCGTTGCCGATCTCGAACGCGTCCGGTGCGGCCGTCCCGGTCAGCTTCGTCGTGGCATTGACGAACGCGGTGTGATAGGCGGCCAGGGTGCAACCGAAGCCCGGGGTCGGCGAACTGGAGTCGCAAAATGCCGAGTCCACCGGTTCGACCATCACCTTGAGGCCCTTGGAGTGGGCGTAGGTGATCTCGTTGGCGTAGTTGGCGGTGGGGACCGTCGGGTCGAAGACGAAGCGGACCCACCCCGTCTCGCTGGCCGGAGTTGACGAGGTCATCGTCTGGATCTTGTTCAACGGCGACTGGTAGGTCGTCCCGCCAGCCTGCGACTCATCCATCGTGAAACCGGCCCACCGGTCGGCCACCGGTGTCACAGCAGAGGCGTACTGGATGCCGTACTCCTTGAGCATGAGGTCGTTGGCCAGGTCCAACTGTGCAAGTGCGAGGGCGCCGTACTTGCCTTTCGTGCTCTCACTTGCGCCGGAGGCGTTGGCCAGAGAAAGAGAGGTGCTGGCGGAGTTGTAGGCAGCATCGAAGGCCGCCGAATGGGTGTAGGCGGGGCTGGTACGTGCCGCGAGTGCGGCGTCGAGCCGGGTTTTGGCGTCGGTGGCGGCACGGTAGGTGAAGTTCACCGTGCCACCGGTGCTGAACCCAGCGCCGTTGTTGTCGAGGATGACGAGCGAATAGCCACCGGTCGGACTGGCCAGCCAGTTGATGGCGAAATCGACCGCGGCCGGGCTGGCCGGGAGCGTTGCCGAGAGCGTGGTCCCCAGGGGATTGGGGCTGCCCACCATCTCCAAGGTGGCGGGGTTGAGGAACGCGTCCGCGTCATAGCCGGCGTTCACACCGGTGCTCGGGCCACGCGCGATCGCATGGACCTGTGCGGCGGTGAGCAGGGTGCCGTTGGTGTCGTAGACAACGAATTTGAGGGTGCCACTGGCCGCTGCTGCTGGTACCGAACCGGCTGCCAGCAGGCCGCCGATGAGGATTCCGGCCACGGAACCCGCGAGGATCGCGCGAGGTTTCATCGGAGAGCCTTCCCACGAGGAATGTTCCGATACGTATATCCTTATATTGTTTCGAGCACAAGAGTCTCACCTGAGCTGGCGCCGACGCGTGCTAGTCCCAGGCAAGCAGCGCGGCCCCGATCAACTCAGCACTGCCGCCGAGGTGGGCCAACCGGACCTCGGCCCTCTTGGATGCCGGTCGCAGACCCTGCGCCCTCACCGCAGCCTCTGCCATAGGCGCCCACTCTGGGTTGGCGAAAGTGATCGCCCCACCGAGGACGACGACTTCGGGGTTGAACACGTTGACCAGGTCCACGACCGCAGAAACCACCGCAGCTGATGCCCGCGACAGCAAAGCAAGGGCACTCGCGTCGCCGGCGCGGGCGGCCTCTGCAACGTCGACGCCGCGCAGCGTGCCCACCCCACGAGCCGCACAATCAGCCAACCGGCGACCTAGATGGCCACCGGGGTCGCGCTGGGCGAGTTCGGTCCCAGCGAGACCGAGCCCGGAGCCGGATGCCACCGCCTCCAGACAGCCTCGCCGCCCGCAGCCACACACGGGACCTCCCGGTACCACGACAATGTGGCCGATCTCGCCCGCGACGCCGTCGGCTCCCCGCAGCAGCCGTCCGTTCAGGAGCACCGCTCCCCCGACGCCTGTCGAGATGGTCATGTAGACCGCGTTCGGAGCATCCGTGGCAGCACCGACAGCGGACTCGGCAAGAAGTGCGGCGTTGGTGTCTCGGTCCACCCTGACCGGCAATCCCAGTCGGGCGGCCAGTTCCTCACCTAGAGACACGTCGCTCAGCCCGGGGGCGTTCGGAGGGGCGAAAAGCCGACCCGAGACGATGTCCACGGGTCCGGTGGCGCTGACCCCGATCAACGCAGGCGCGGGCACTCCGGACGCGAGAACCTCGTGGCCGAGCCGAACTACCACATCCACGATCGACTCGCCTGCCGGTCCCGGAGTGGGTTCGCGGCGTACCTCACGAAGCCCGGTGGGACCCGCCCAACAGACCCGCGTCCAGGTGCCGCCAATGTCGACGGCGAGGACGGCGCCACCCAGCGGCAGTGCGTTGACAGCATCTGGAGCCCTCTGCATACTTCAATATAACCATATGAGGAAGCAATGGACGGAGTAACGCATGTCGCGGCAGCACCCGGTGTCGGTACCCCCCGGCCCTAGCGAGTCGGGAGCCACCGAGGCGCACCCGACCACCCCGCTGGTCCATGGGTTCGTTCCGCTGCACCAACAGGTCTACAGCGCGCTCAAGGCGGACCTGGAGATCGGCAGATGGAAGACCGGTGAGCGCATGCCTACCGAGCGCGCCTTGGCCGAGCAGTTCGGCTGCAGTCTGATCACGATCCGACGCGCCCTGAACGACTTGGTCGCGCAGCGGCGGATCGTTCGAATGCGTGGCAAAGGCACGTTCGTGGCCAACCTTCCTGTCGAACGTGAACTCACCGCACTGGCCAGCTTCACCGACGAGATGAACGCCCGCGGCCTCGATCCACGCACCCAACTCATCAAGGCCTCATTGACCGAGGTCCAGCCGATCGCGGCCGAGGCCCTCGGGCTACGGCCCGGCACTGCGGTCTATGACATCGAGCGGGTGAGGTCCGCCGGCGGTGAGCCGCTGCTGATCGAGCGGGTCCAGCTTCCAGCCCACCTCTTTCCCGGCCTGCTCGAACATGATCTTGCCAACGGCTCGCTCTACGACCTCCTCTCCGACGGCTACGGGATCACGCTGGAGCGCGGAGACGAGACCGTCGAGCCCGCGCTACCGGACGCCCGCGAGGCGAGCCTGCTCGGCCAGGACCGGCACTCCCCCGTGTTGCTGCTGCAGTTGGTCTCCTACTCCGAAGAAGGCCTGGCCGTGGAGTACTGCCGCAGCGTGGTGCGCGGAGACCGGGCCCGGTATCACCTTGAGGTGCGCCGTCATCGGCCCAGCCTGTCCGTCGTCCCCAACTCGCCCCCTTTGCACTAGGAGCAGCCATGCCGTCACGCCGTGCCTCTACTCGCCGGGCCGTTGTCCGGCTTGCTGCCCCTGCCGCCTTATGTGTGGCTCTGTCCGCCTGCTCGCTGATCGGCACCGGATCGGTTGAGCCACCCAAAGCCGGCACGGGCAAGGCGTCGGGCTCCGTGACGGTCTGGGACTACTACGGATCGGCGACCCCGATCAAGCCGGCGATCGCCGCGTTCGAGAAGGCTCACCCCGAGATCAAGGTCAACTACCAGGCCTACGACTACGACACGATGCAGGACAAGCTTTCGGTATCGATCTCCTCCGGCAGTGCGCCCGACCTCGCGACCGCGGACATGACCTGGGTGCCGACGTACGCCGCCAACGGCGCACTCGCAGATCTGAGCAAGATCTCCGGAGGCAAGGTCAACGGGCAACCGATCGAGGAGCAGTACACCCCCGGCGGGCTGGCCGCGATGAGCTACCAAGACCACTACGTGACCGCGCTCTACGACTTCGATGCCTACGCGCTGTACTACCGCAAGGACATCCTGGACAAGAAGCACCTCCAGGTGCCCAAGACCTGGGACGAACTGCGATCGGTGTCTGCGGCCATGGCCGAGGACACCAATGGTGACGGCAAGCCGGACAAGTACGCCCTCCAGGTGCTCCCAGACACGTTCCACTACGCGCAGTTGCTCTTCCAGAACGGTGGCGCGATCTTGAGCCCGGACCAGTCGAAGGCTGCGTTCGGCTCGACGGCCGGGGTGTCAGCACTGGAGTACATGAAGTCCCTGCTCACCAGCGGTGGCGGGCTCTACTGGGGAGTCGAGCAGGGTGACTCGACCGGGCTGCCCGGGATCAAGGACGAACGCATCGGGATGTTCCTCAATGGCCCCTACATGATGGGGGTGCTCAAGGACGGCGCCAAGGAACAGTCGGGTCGATGGGCGGTTGCTCCCGCGCCGTACTCTCAGCAGCCCGGTAGCTACCTCGGTGGCACCGGATTGGTGATCCCCACATCCGCGCCGAACCCTTCGGCGGCCTGGGTGCTCGCGCAGTTTCTCCTCCAGCCCAAGCAACAGGAGTTGGTCTACACCAAGGCCGGAGCCGCGCCGGCAACCACAGCAGCACTCGCCAGCCCCGTGCTCTCCGCACCAGACCCCTACTTCGGGGGCGTGAGCGAGTTCCCGGTGTTCCGCACGGCCATGTCCACCGCATCCCCGTTCCCCTACGTGGCTAGTTGGCCCGACATCGACACCGCCCTGACCGATGCCGTCACGGCCGTCCTGATCAACAAGGCCACACCCGGGCAGGCTCTTGATAAGGCCGCCAGCAGGGTCGACAGTGCACTGGCCCGTTGACGCCACCGCGACCCAGTCACCGACGGGTACGCGCTCAACCAGGTCAAGGCGTCGTCGACCCACTCGGCTGACCCGCCAAGTCGGGGTGGCCTACGTGCTGATCGCCCCGGCCTTGCTCTTCAGCGGGGCGTTCTTCTTCTTGCCGATGGCCCTCTCGCTGCTCTGGAGCTTCACCGACTACAACGGCCTACAACCGTTCACCTGGGCAGGCCTGGCCAACTACACCGACCTGCTGTCCGACCCGGTCTTCTTGCGGGCGTGCTGGAACACCGTCGTCTTCGGCGTGGTGACCATGACGATCGGGCCCCTACTCGGGCTGCTCTCCGCGCTGATGCTCAACCAGCGAATCCCGGCCCGGGCGTTCTTCAGGGCGGTCTACTTCGTGCCGGTGACCACCTCGCTCGTCGTGGTCTCGACGATGTGGAAGATGCTGCTCAACGATCAGGGCCTCCTCAACAAACTCATCGTGGCGGTCGGTCTCCAACCCCATGACTGGCTCTCCGACCCCGGCACAGCGCTCTACGCCGTGAGCGCCGCCAGCATCTGGCAGGGCTTCGGGTTCGAGACGGTGGTCTTTCTCGCCGCCCTTCAGTCGCTGCCCTCTGAGCTCTACGACGCCTCAGCGGTCGACGGGGCAGGGCCGATCCACCAGTTCTGGCACATCACGCTGCCTGGGCTGCGTCCAACCATGGTGTTCGTCTACGTCGTCGGCATCATCGGCGCTTTCCAGGCATTCGACCAGGTGTTCGTGATGACTCAAGGCGGGCCGATCAACTCAACGACGACAGTGGTCTATTACTTGGTCCAGCGCTTCCAGGCGCTCGACCTCGGGCACGCGTCAGCCACGGCGTACCTCCTGGTCCTGACCCTGGGTCTGTTGTCCTTCATCCAACTGCGACTGGGCAAGAGGTTCGCCTGATGAGTCGCACAAGCCGACCGAGCCCCTGGCGGGTGGCACTGATCACCATCTTGGTGGTCTCGTGCGTGGTGACGCTGGCCCCCTTCGCCTGGACGATCGCCACATCGTTGAAGCGCCCCGAGGACGTCTTTGCCCCAGGGAGCGGGTTGATCCCCCACCCGGCGACGCTTGCCGGCTATCGCGATGTCTTCACGCTCGTGCCGTTCGGCCACTACCTCCGCAACAGCGTCGTGGTGAGCATCGCCATCGTGGGCTGCAACGTGTTGTTCGACACGGCCGCGGCCTACGCCTTCGCCAAACTGGAGTTTCCCGGCAAGTCGGTGCTGTTCGGCCTGCTTCTGGTGACCCTGATGGTGCCGATGCAGGTCAACCTCATCCCGCTCTACCGGATCATGGTCGAGTTGCACGGGGTCTCCCCGCACCTGGGCGCGAACACTTTGTCGGGGGTGATCTTGCCGTCCGCGGTCCAGGTCTTCGGGATCTTCTTGATGCGCCAGTTCTTCGCCAGCATCCCCGACAGCATCCTCGAGGCCGCTCGGATCGACGGGGCCGGCGAGTTGACCATCCTGCGACGCATCGTCTTTCCCCTTGCGGCACCCGGCATCGCCACCTTGACGATCTTCACGTTCCTGTCCGCATGGAACGACTTCCTCTGGCCGCTGATCGTCGGTGGCACCGACGCGTCTCGGACACTGCCCGTCGGGCTGGCGTTGCTGGCCCGCAAGAACACCATCAACTGGCCCGACACCATGGCCGGAGCCGTGATCACCGCACTACCGATGATCGTCATCTTCGTGGCGATGCAACGCCGGTTCATCGAAGGTCTCACGGCCGGCTCAGGGAAGGACATTCAATGAACGCACCCGATCAACACCTCGCCGGGGAAACCGACGTGCTGCTGCAGGAGATCACCCAGCAGCCAGGCACCTTCCTGGAATCCTCGACCGGGCTCGGGGCGCAGACCGAGGTCCTCGAAGAGATGGCCAGCAAGATCCGGGACTCGGCCCAGCCCGTGGTCCTGACCGGGATGGGCAGCTCACTCGATGCCTGCCAGGCCGCGGCCAGCATGCTCGGTCGACTCGGCGTGCCGGTGCTCTCGATCAACACTGCCGAACTTGCCCACTTCCGAGTGGCCTCCCTGCGCCCAGGCACCTGCGTCATCGCGGTGAGTCAGTCCGGTCTGAGCGCCGAGGTAGTCCGGCTGGCCGAGTCGCTCTCGGCCGTGCCCGAGGTGTGGCTGGCCGGGATCACCAACGGACTGGACAACCCGCTGGCAGAGCGAGCGAGGGTGACATTGGACATGCGCGCCGGCCATGAGGTCGGCCCGGCCACCAAGACATTCACCGCCACGATGGTCGCGTTGCACGCTCTCTGCGCGATGCTCCCTGGGCGAAGGACTGCCCGCGAGGTCACCGACGAAGCGGCTGTGTTGGGACAGCGAGCCATGGAGGTGGCCCAGACCCAACTCGCCGAGCCGTACGGCCATGGCGCCGATATCGCCCAACGCGTGGGGGATGCACCACATCTGGTGTTGCTGGGTCGCGGAGTCGGCCGGGCGGCCGCTGAGGTCGGTGCCCTGGTGCTCAAGGAAGCCTCGCGTACGGCGTGCGAGTGCATGGACGCCGCGGAGTTCCGGCACGGACCCCTCGAGCTCGCCGGCCCCACTCTGGCAGCGATCCTGGTGTCCCTCGAGCCCACGACCATCGAACTGGACCGCCGACTCCTCCACGACCTCGCCAGCCGGGGAGGACGGGTGCTCGCGATCGGCCAGGCCGACCCCGGCTCCGCAGTCGACCGCTTGGTCCTACCTCCGGTTGCCCCGTTGCTCGACGTCGCCCTCGCCTCGCTGCCGCTCCAGTTGCTGGCCTGGCACCGCGCACGCCACTCCGAGGGCGCTCCGGGAGAGTTCCTGATCGGCTCCAAAGTGACGACCCTCGAATGACCAGCGAACCGAGCTTCGACCAGCCTCCGACGATGGGCGAGCACTACCTCGTCACCTCCGGGCGGGCCTACGTGCCCGTCGGCGCCCATCTCGTGCCGCCCTCCGGTCCGGACTGGCCCTGGCGGGTGGGCCCCGCGGAGTTCGACCGCGCCTTCGCCACCATGGCGGCGGCCGGCCTGACCACCGTGCGCATCGATGTCATCTGGGCGGCCCTCGAGCCTGAAGCGGGACGCATCGATCAAGCCCACCTCGACACGCTCGATGAGATTCTCGCTGCTGCCCGCCGTCACCGGCTCTGGCTGCACCCGGCGCTCTTCGTCGGGGGTGAGGTGGGCGACGCCGTGTGGGAGCCGGACTGGGTGCAAGGGCGCAATCCCCACAACGACTCCACGCTGCTCCAACTGCAACACCAACACGCCGCAGCTCTTGCACACCGCTGGAGCCAGCAGCCGGGGATCATCGCGTGGGACCTCAGCGACGAGCCCCCTGCCTGGCTGCACCAGGCGACGACGACGGACCAGGACGCCGAGGCGTGGGTGCGCTTGCTCGCAGACGCGCTGCGAGAGCACGACCCCGGACGGCTCGTCACCGTAGGCACGGCCTCCCAGGAGGTCGATCACGGACCCTTCCGCGCCGATGTGGTCGCGCCTCAGTTGGACTTCGCGTGCGTCCACCCCTATCCGATCTACTCGCCGGAGCTCTATCCCGACGACCTTCTCTCGGTCCGGATGACCCACGCCGGGGCGTTCGAAACGGCCTTGGCTGCCGGTGCTGGGCGTCCCGTGATGATCCACGAATACGGCGCTTCGAGCACCCAGTTCGATCCCGACGAGATCGCCGCCTACGACCGGCTGTTGTGTTGGGCCGGGTTCGGGCGAGGCGCCATCGGCTTCTATGCCTGGTGCTGGAGCGACGCCGAGCCGTCGGCGTACTCACGGGCTCCATACGTACGGATGCCGCACGAGACCCAGTTCGGCGCCACCACTCATGACTTCCGCCCCCGGCCCCGTCTGGAGGTGTTGTCGGAGCTGGCCGCAGCCATGGCTGCGCTGGATGTCGACACGTACGCCGGGCACGGACCACTCACGCAAGCCGGTCTGATGGTTCCGTATGAGTACGCCCACCCCTACGACCCCGCGTCCTACGGACTGGACGCGGAGCCCGCCGGACCGTATCTCCCTGCCGAGCGCGCTTGGTACCCGGACCGAGACGTGAAGCCGCTGATCCGAGCCTGGCTCAACGAGTTCGTCTTGGCCGCGCGCGCCGGGGTCTGCGTCGAGTTCCCCCGCGAACGCCTCGACCACGTCTGGCCGGACCTCCCGTTGCTGCTGGCACCGGCGCCGCTCACCTCGACGACGAGCTCGCTCTTACACCTGCGCACGTCGTGGTGGTCAGGGGCTGCGGACTTCCACGACCGTGGCGGAGTCCTCTACATCTCGCTCTCCGCGGAAACCGCGATCCCCGACCTCGATGCCCTGGCCGGGGTCCGCGTGGTCGGCCGAGCCCCGGTCGAGAGCCACGTGCACCTGCACTTCACTGCCGCCTTCGGGACCCTGGTCGCCGGCGACGTGCTCAGCGTCCCTGCGGGGCGTGCTGACCTTCACGGTCGGGGGGTTCGCCTCAAGGTCGAGGACGCCGAGGTCCTTGCCGTTGATTCGCACGGCAACCCAGCGCTGACTCGGGTACGCCGCGGCACCGGCTACACGGTCGTCTGCGCCTACCCGGTCGAGATCCTGCTCGCTGACGTCCCCGACGCCCACGGCCCCGAGGACCCCTGGTGGCAGGTGCTACATGGCCTCGCCGACCTGGCCGGCATCGTTCCTCTCGCCGGTGTCGAGCACCCGGACCTCACGACCGGGCTCCTCCACGGCAGTGGTGGCGGCACCCTCGTCGTCACGAACCACGGCTCGGCGTCGGTGCGCACTACGGTCCGACTGCCCCAAGACGCCGCGCCGGCCTCGGGCCCGCAACTCGTTGGTTCGTCCTTCGATCCCGAGTCACTCGGACTGGAGATCGCAGGACATGCCGCCGCCTTGATCACGTGGAACCGACGCATCTAGGCGAGGTTTCGGGGGGCTCACACCGCAGGAGTCGTCGCCACCTGGTCAGAGCCAGGGACACCCACATCGCGACGGCGAGCCCGGATGAGCAGGGCGACAGCACAGGTGGGGATCCACAGGGTCCACCCGAAGAGTCCGGCGAACCACGCGTACGCCAGCGGTCCTAGTGCCAGGGCAACACCCACCGTGCCGATCGCGCCGGCCATTGCCAGCGCCAGCCCTGCCCAGCAGAGCCACCTGGGGAGTACGCCCGACGTGCGGGCGGCCAAGGACGAGGCCGCCATCAGCATCACAACGTGGACCATGGCCAGGTCTCCCCAGAGGTGGCTCACGTTGGTGAGCGCATACCACGTAGTGAGGGCACCGTCGCTTACCCGGGTCAGGGAGGTCCCGTCGAGTGCCTGGACACTGACGTTGGCGTCGATGGCGGCCGTCAACCAGTGCCAGACCGCCACCAACGCTCCGGAGGCAACGATCAAAGGGGGCCACACCGAGGCCCCGATGCGGATCGTCACCAACCTGGCCAGGCAAGCACAGAAGATGAGGATCGCCGGTCCGGCAACGGCGGCGGCGAGTGCCGAGGCATGCAGGGCCGAGGCGTTCTCGGTGTAGTAGGCCCGGACCTGGCTGGCGGTCGCGGTCTCAACGGCCGGGCCGTCCGGCGGCACCACGAAGAGCAGAAGGAAGTAGACGATTGCGGCGAGCGCCGCTGCACGGCTAAGGACGCTGTAGGAGCGGATGGTCTGCATGAGTGGAGGTTGACCGTCCACAGGGCAGCCGCGCATCGACCCCACGGCTGGAACGCGGTTCCACCCCAAGACTGAAGACGCCGGGGCGTGGGCTCTGTACCGTCGCTTCGTGGACGCTCTGCGCCGGCTTCGCGGGATGGACTGGTTGCTGGCTGCGCTCCTCCTAGTCGGCGGCGGCATCGAGTTGCTGGTGGGTTCCTCCCCGCCCGAGCCGTGGTGGCAGGCGGCGTACGTAACCGGCGCATCCCTTGCCATCGTGCTTCGGCGGATCGCTCCCGTGTGGTCGGCAGGGGCATTTCTCCTGGCGAGCGTCGGGGTCTCGTTGCTGTCAACGCCGTACCAGATGTTGTCGATCGGGGTCGCCTTCACGGTGCTGCCGTTCTTCTACGCCGCCGAGCTGTCCGGGCGGCGCCTGGCCTTGGTGCTCACCATGCTCGTGGCCGCCGTCGCCGTGCGTAGCGCTGCCGACCCACTCGAGGACTGGGGTGCCGCGGCGGCTGACCAGGGATTCGTCGCACTGGCGGCAGCGGCGGGAAGCGTGGTGTGGCACTACCGTCGTCGTGTCGAGCAGGTGGCCAAGTCCGCCTCACTCCGCATTGACGACGCGATCGCGCTGGAGCGTGGGTGGATGGCACGCGAACTTCACGACATCATCGGCCACGGCATCGGCGTGATGATCATCCAGGCGGACTCGGCACGACACGTGCTTGCACCGGGCAACGATGAGGTTCATCGAGCATTGGTCGCCATCGAGAAAACAGGACGGGAGTCGCTGCGCGACATGCGCCGACTGC
Source organism: uncultured Marmoricola sp. (assembly GCA_937868075.1). GTDB lineage: Bacteria > Actinomycetota > Actinomycetes > Propionibacteriales > Nocardioidaceae > Marmoricola. The sequence goes on from CALMLL010000121.1 coordinate 25,360, forward strand.
TGGACCTTCTACGTGAGGACGACGCCGAAGGCGCCCGGCTGGACCCCACGCCGCGCATGGGAGATCTCGACGATCTGGTCCAAGCGGTACGCCGTACCGGGCTTCCGGTGGATCTCACCATCGACGGCGACCGAGCAGACGTCGTACACGGAGTGGCGCTGACCGCGTTCCGCGTCGTTCAGGAGGCGCTCACCAACGTGCTCAGGCACGCTGGTCCAGCACACGCCCGGGTGGTGGTGCGCTATGGAGCGCACGACATCGCCGTCGAGGTCTCTGACGACGGTCGGCTACGGCCAGCGAGGTCCGCCAATGCCCGAGGACTGATCGGTCTGGGCGAGCGGGTCCGGTTGTACGGCGGCACTCTGACGGCCGGACCAGAAGGTTCGCAATGGGTCGTCCGAGCGACCCTGCCCCTGGACGGGTCGGCTCTCCAATGATCACGGTTCTGCTGGTCGACGATCAGCCTCTTGTCCGGGAAGGGTTCCGCCGCGTTCTGGATCGAGAACCCGGCTTCTCGGTGATGGCGGAAGCCGCCGACGGTGTCGAGGCCGTGCGTCTGGCCGGCGAACTTGAACCTGATGTGGTGGTCATGGATATCCGGATGCCGAAGATGGATGGTCTGGCCGCGACCAAGGCCATCCTCGAAACCGACACGCACACCAAGGTCATTGTGCTGACCACCTTCGACCTCGACGAGTACGTCTTCATGGCCCTGCAGGCCGGCGCCTCGGGCTTCATGTTGAAGGACTCCCCGATCGACCAACTCGTCACCGCGATCCGACTCGTGGCCCAGGGTGACGCGATGCTGTCTCCGGCGGTCACCAAGCGCGTCATCGCCGCCTTCGTTCGCCATCGGCGGTCAACTCCGTCGCTCGACCTGACGCGTCTTACCCCTCGCGAACACGACGTCATCCGGGTGCTCGTCACCGGCGCGACCAACGCCGAGATCGCCGCCGAACTCTGGGTCACCGAAGCAACCGTCAAGAGCCACATCCGCTCGATGCTGACCAAGGCCGGGCTTCGTGACCGCACTCAGTTGGTGATCGCGGCGTACGAGAACGGGCTGGCCTGATCGGCTCCAAGAGACTGCCGCTCGGGGCGCTTCTCGGGCCGGCTTTGACTGCACAGGCCCCTGACCAGCGGGTTTGGTGGAGCTGAGGGGATTCGAACCCCTGACCTTCTCATTGCGAACGAGACGCGCTACCAACTGCGCCACAGCCCCAAGCGCCTCGCGGCGCGGTGAGAAAAGTACCACCGGACCGGCGGTGACCTCGAATCGGGATCAGACCGCTTCGGCTCGAGCAGGGGTGGCTTCGGCGGGTGCAGCGGCGGCGATCGCTTCGGCTGGCGGGGCCGGCGGTTCTGCTGCCGGGGTCAGATCGATGGTGCGGATCGTTCGACGGGCCATCGGCTTGTTGACGTACGTCGGCAGCGTCAGCGGCATCGGATCCCAGAGTGAATCCTCGGTGTCGTCGTCGAGCTCAGTGAGCGCCGTCGATGCTGCAGCAGGCTCGGCCGGATGGTCGACCGCAGCCGAGGCCACCTCGACAGCGTCGGTGGAGGTGACCCTGTGCATCGGGCGCACAGCGGCACGGCAGGCCACCAGCCAGGCGAAGACGACGACGGCCGGGATCGCCGGCGACCAGAGCGGCAGCAGCCCGTAGATCGCAACCGCGGAGACCGCGGCGGTGAGCACCAGCAGACCCAGGAGCACCCGCCGGCGGCGACGCGCTGCCGCCACGCGAACGGCCCGAGACGCGGCCGGAGGCTCCACGCGAGGCGCATGGGAAGGCAACGCCTGGGGTGCAGCAGCCGGAGTGCGATCGAGCACTCGCATGGATGGTGAGAATTCCTCGACCGGGCGGTTGGCCTGCAGTTGATCGTGATGACGCAACGCACGCGGGACCAGATATCCGACCCAGGCCAAGGCAAGAACGACGAAGATCAGCCCTGACAAGTCCACGACGCTGACGATAGGAGCGCCAGGCCGCCCCACCTACCAGCCGGAGCGGTGTGTCGCAATATCACTGGTGTGACTGTTGTGAAAGTCGTGATCTCAACCCTTGGGGGCACTCCTCGACGGTGATGGCGAACATCCGGTGATCGCGCCAAGCCCCGTCGATGTGGAGATAGCGGGGCGCGTAGCCCACCTCCTGGATGCCCAACTTCTCCACCACGCGCAGCGAGGCGGTGTTCTCCGGGCGGATCGAGATCTCGATGCGGTGCAGCCCGGCTGCGGAGAAGCAGTGGTCGATCACCATGGCGACGGCCAGCGGCATGATCCCGCGCCCGGCCACATCGCGGTCGATCCAATAGCCCAACGACGCGAAGTACGCCGATCCGCGCACGATGTTGTTGACCGAGATGCCACCCACCAGTCGGCCGTCGTACTCGATCACGAACGGCATCCCACGACCGGCCCGAGCCGCAGCCAACTGCGCCCGCACCATCTCGAGGAAACTGCGCGGTCTGTCCCCGAGATCGGGAGCCGTGCCGTCCCAGAGCGAGAGCCACTCGCGGTTGCGCTCGCGCACCGAGAACCACGCCGCCTGGTCACGGCGTCGGATCGGGCGGATAAGGATCTCGCCCGAAGCCTGATCACCAGCGCGGAGCCTCGCCGGCCACCCCGGAGGCATCAGTGGTCGCTCCCGACGATCTGTTCCACCGCGTGCCGTGCCACCTGCGCCAGCACCTCCAGTCCGTCCTTCACACCCCCGCGCGAGCCGGGCAGATTGACCACGAGTGCGTGGCCGGACACGCCCGCGAGGCCGCGCGACAGGGCCGCGCTGGGCACGCCTTTGGCGATCCCATGAGCCCGGATCGCCTCGGCGAGCCCGGGGACCTCCCGGTCCAGGAGCGGGCGGGTGACCTCGGGGGTCAGGTCCGTGGGGGTGAGACCGGTGCCGCCCGTGGTGACGACCAGACGAGCACCGGCCGAGACGGCCGCCTCGATCGCTGTGCCCACGGCCTCCCCATCGGGTACGACGACCGGGTGCCCCACATCGAAACCCCACTCGACGAGGGCCTCGACGATGAGCGGACCGGTGGTGTCGTCGTACACCCCGGCCGAAGCCCGATTGGAGGCCACCACGACGGCAGCCGGAAGTGCCTCAGCCACGGGTCCAGTCACCGCTCTTGCCACCGGACTTCGACTCGACCCGCACGTCGGTGATCACGGCGAACTTGTCGACGGCCTTGACCATGTCGATCACCGTCAGCGCGGCGACGGTGACGGCGGTGAGCGCCTCCATCTCCACACCGGTTCGATCCGTGGTGCGCACGGTCGCTCGCAGATCGACCCCACCGTCGACGACGTCGACGTCGACGACCACGCCGGACAGGGACAGCGGGTGACACAGCGGGATGAGATCGGGGGTGCGCTTGGCGGCCATGATCCCGGCCACCCGGGCCACCCCGAGCGCGTCGCCCTTGGGCACCTCACCCGAGCGCAGCAGGGCCACCGTTTCCGGGGAGAGCAGCACCCGTCCACTGGCCACGGCAACCCGGGAAGTGACGTCCTTGCCGCCGACATCAACCATGCGGGCCGCGCCGGTCTCATCGATATGGGTCAGGTCGCTCACGTGGGAACCGTAGTCAGAAGTCTCGGTCGAGGACCAGCACGGGCACCATCTCACCGGCTGCCACCGACGTCTGATGCTCGGCGAGGACCACGATGGCGTTGGCGCGGGCCAGGCCGGCGACCAGGTGCGAACCCGGGCCGCCGACAGGGGTGACGGTCGCCCCAGTGGGCGAGGGTTGGTAGTAGGCACGGAGGAACTGCCGCTTGCCTGGTGCCGAGGCGAGTCCCTGGGTCAGCACCGCTCGCATCATCGGTCGACTGACCGGCATGCGGCCCATCATCGTGCGCAGTGCTGGCAGCACGAACACCTCGAAAGAGACGTAGGAGGAGACGGGATTGCCGGGCAGTGTGAAGATCGGGGTGCTGTCCTCACCGATGAACCCGAAACCTTGCGGCTTCCCGGGCTGCATCGCGACCGTGTCGAACCGCACCTCGCTGGCCAACACCTCTTTCACGACATCGAACGCGCCCTTGCTGACTCCGCCGCTGGTCACCACCACATCGGCGCGCACCAACTGGTCGGACAGCGTCTGCCGGAACTCCTCGGGGTCATCGGAGACCAGCCCGACCCGGTAGGCGATCGCTCCCGCAGCCCGCGCCTGCGCGGCGAGCATGTAGGAGTTGGAGTCGTAGATCGAGTCGGGGCCGAGGGCCTCGCCCGGCTTGCGCAACTCCGACCCGGTCGAGATCACTACGACCCGAGGGCGAGGTCGAGCCAGCACCCGCGCCCGTCCGACCGAGGCCAGCAGGGACACCTCGCGAGGGCCGATCACGGTCCCGGCCTGGATCAACATCTCCCCGGCCCGCACGTCCTCGCCGGCACGACGAATGTGTTGGCCCTCTCGTGGCGCTCGAGAGATCACCACGGTCTCGGTGCCTTCATCGGTCCACTCCACCGGCACCACAGCGGTGCAGCCTGCCGGGATCGGCGCCCCGGTCATGATCCGTGCGGTCGTGCCCGCCTCGATGGCCGCGATCTGGGCGGCCCCGGCGGCGATATCGCCGACGACCGGCAGCCGCACCAGCTGCTCCGGGCTCGCCCCGACGAGATCGTCGTGACACACCGCGTACCCATCCATCCCGGAGTTGTCGAAGCCTGGCAGCGGCGCCGGAGCCACGATGTCCTCGGCGATCGGCAGACCCAGGCAGTCCAACAACTCCTGGTCGTACGCCGAGAGCGGCGCGATCCCACTCAGGATCCGCTCGAGATGCTGATCGACGGGGATGAGGACGTCCTCTGAGGGCATGGTGTGGACCGTACCCGAGCCGTCAGATCTCGTTGTCATCCTCGGACAACACGGTGCCGGCCTCGACCCGGTGATGACCCTCGGGGGCATCCAGAGCGACCTCCCCGATCACCGACACATCGGAGCCGAAGGTCCAGTCGCCCCGGACCGCGAACGATCGCGCCTTCCTCAGTGACGGGGCTCCGGCCGGGAACCTCGTGTCGAAGTCGTGCACCAACGTGTAGTGGGAATCCAACTCCACATAGGGCGCGGCATCGGGGACGAGTTGAAGCACGCTGTCCTTGCCGAGGTCATAGACATCGGAGCGCAACAGCAGCAGTTCATTGGTGGTCTTGACCGGCACGAAACGGTCGCGTCCGACCTCGATGGTCTGGGCCCCCTCGAAGATCTCGATGGCTGCCCCCATCGCGGTCTCCATCTGGATGACCTTCGGTGTCGTGGGATCAGCGGGGTCGACGTTCTTCACGTTGCGGATCAACGGGAGTCCGAGGATGCCGTCACGGCGGTCCAGTTCCTTCTTCATCGCGGCGAGGTTGAACCACAGGTTGTTGGTCGAGCAGAACTCGTGGCGACTCAGGTCGGCCAGTGCCTCGCGGTCCTCAGGCAGGGTCTGAGCCGACTCGCGCAGCACGATGCGTCCGTCGCTCTTGCGCAGCGCGAAGTGCCCACCCTTCTTGTCGTTCGGGGTCCGGCGCACGGCTTCGATCGCAAAAGGTGCCCCGGAGGTGGCGAACCATCCGGCTACGCGCGCGTCGGGCACCGCCCCCAGGTTGTCGGAGTTGGACACGAATACCTGGGTGTAGCCGGCCTCGATGAGCCGGTCGAGCAGTCCGGTGCCGCGCAGCGCGGTGTAAAGGTCACCGTGACCGGGCGGACACCACTCCAACTGGGGCTCGCGCGGCCAACTCACCGGCTCGAGGGTGTCGGCGGTGAGTTTGGGCTCCTTGTTCTGCAAGAACTCAAGCGGCAGCCCGTCCGCGGGCAGGTTGGTGTAACGCGCAAGCGCGGCCATCGTGTCCGCGGAGGTGCGGAAGGAGTTCATGAAGATCACCGGCAGTGGGGCGGCGTACTCCTCACGCAGGTGGAGCACCTGCCGGGCGATGATGTCGAGGAACGACAGGCCCCGACGCACACACAGCAGCGACTTCGCACGATCCATGCCCATCGACGTGCCAAGCCCCCCGTTGAGCTTGATCACCGCCGTTGTGCCGATCGCGGCGGCAGCATCGCTGTCGGAGACCTCGGCATCGGCCAGGGACGGCATCTGCACCGGAGAGATCGACGACTCCGGGATCATCCCGGTCTCGCCGTGCTCGATGAGGCGGTAGTAGTGGGCGAACACGTCGATCGCAACCGGATCGACCCCTGCTGCTGTCATCTTGTCCCGGGCCTGGGTGAGCCCATCGTGCTTCGCCATTGTTCGATCGTAGGCTGCCGGGATGGATGGCAGAAACTCGGCCGCGAGCCAAGACGGTCCACCGCCCACCCCGGCTGAGGACCCCAGCGCCGGGGCAAAGATGGCCTTGCGCGACCAACTGGGCACCGCACGACACCGGATCCCGCTGGCCGTGGTCGCCGAACGCTCTGCAGAGATCGCCGAACATGTGCTCGCCGCCCCTGAGGTACGCCGCGCGGCCAGCGTGGCCGCCTATGTCTCCATCGGCCACGAACCGGGCACCGGCCTGCTGATCGAACGCCTGCACGCAGCCGGCAAACGGGTTCTCCTGCCGATCGTGTTGCCCGATCTCGACCTCGACTGGGCGTGGTACGCCGGACCCGACTCCCTCGTCCGCGCCCGCATGGGCCTGCTGGAGCCCTCGGGCCCTCGACGCGGTGTCGAGGCCATCGGTACTCCGGACGCCGTGCTGGTCCCTGGAGTCGCCGTCGACCGCCACGGGATGCGGATGGGTCGCGGCGGCGGCTGCTACGACCGTGCGCTGGGGCGCGTCCCGGTCGGGACCTTCGTGTGCGCCCTGCTCTATGCCAGTGAGGTGCTGGCCGAGGTCCCGCACACCGACCACGACCGGCCGGTGACCGCGGTCGCGACCGAGATCGGAATCACCCGCTTCTAACGGGCGGCAGCAACGTCAGCCGCTGTTGGGTAGCGGCCTCGATGGCCGACCGCGACCACGGCCAGTCCGGGCTCTCACCGCTCAGCCACTCCTCACGCTGGTCGACATAGGTGCCGGCGAACGCGTGCCCCGACTCCCCCGCGAGATTGACCCAGCGCGACCGATCGGGCTGGGCGAGATCGACGACCATGCGAAAGACCGGACCGGTGGTGACGGCGTACCCGGCGCGGGCATCCCATGCGGTTGCGTTGACGGCCGCTGACGAACCCGGGGCGCCGGCCTCGGAGCGATCGAAGACCATGCGGCCGATGCGGGAGGAACCGAACACCTGAGAGGACAGCCTCAATCGGTGCAAGTGCCCCCATGTCCAGTCTTGCGGGTCGCGCGCCTGGCGGCGCACCATCTCGTCGCGTGCATCCAGCATGGCCTGGGCGAGGATGTCGTCGCGGTTCTCGACGCGATCGGGGGTGTCGACGTCGTCCCACCACCGGCTGGCCGGTTGCCGCAGCAACTGGGTCATCACAAACATCCACCGCGACCCTCCGTCGGGGCGGGCCGAGGCCGGCAACTCGTCGTCGAAGGTCAGCCGCAGCAGGTTGCTCCACACGACGTTGAAGTACGCCGCCGCTGCGGACTCCACCGGCTGGTTGTAGTCCCAGTCCTCCAACAGTTGCTGGCCACCGCGGTCGTAGGCGGTCTCCAGGGAGATGTCGAGGAGGTAGGGCACCAGCACCGGGGCCAACGGGTTGAGCGTGTCGGACTGGACTGTGCTCATGTCCTGGACCCGAAGGGGCGCACTCTCCTTGATGCGCGCTCCCAAGATGCCAGCGATGCGGCGGGCCCGGAAGCCATAGTCGGGCCGGTCAGTGATCCGGTAGGGATAGTCAGGCCCCGCCGCCGGCTGGTTGGCCGAAACGATCAGGCCGGAGGGCGGATTGAAACTGGCGGGCAGTTGGGTGAAGGGGATCGAGCGTCCGGTCGGCTGTTGATCCTTGCGCCACCCGGCCGCGGGAACATCCCCGCTGTGCAGCGCCGCTCGGATCGGAATCCGGCCGACAACCTCGGCGCCGATGTTGCCGCTGACGTCGGCGTAGAGGAGGTTGAGGGCGGGAGCCTCGAGGTGACTGCTTGCGGCTCGGAACTGGGCCCAGTCTGCGGCCCGGTCGACTCCGAGCAACGCGTCCGCGGTGCGGCCGGGGCGAAGCGCGGTCCAGTTCAACGCGACGGCATACCCGTTGGCGCGCTCGGGAGAGCCCTCAGGCACCTGGGCGTTGGCCCCGGCGGTCGACCACTGCCGCGACACGTCAGAAAGCAGCGGGCCGTGCTCGGTGGCACGAACCGTCAGTTTGCGAGACCTGCCCCCAGCCACCTTGATGGTTTCGGTGCGCTTGATCAGCGGAACCCATTTCTTGCCCACGAGGTAGGTCTGATCGGTGACCTTCTCCAGATAGAGGTCGACCAGGTCCGCATGCACGTTGGTGATTCCCCATGAGATCTGGGCGTTGCGTCCGATGACCACCCCCGGGAAGCCCGCCATGCCGAAGCCGGCCACGTCGTACGGGCAGGCCTCGCTCACGGTGCGGCAATGCAGCCCGACCTGCCAGAAGGTGCCCGGAAGGCTCACCGACAGGTGGGGATCGTTGGCCAGGAGGGGCGCGCCCCCGGTGGTGTTGTCCCCAGAGACGACCCAGGCATTGGAGCCGATCCCATCCCCGACACCAGCCGGGTGTGGCATCTGTGCCAAGACGTTCTGGACCTCGCCCATCACAGTCTGGGCACCGGGGTTGGCGACCGCGCGGATCTCCACGGCGACCCGCGGTGTCGAGTCGTAGGGGTAAGGCGGATACAACTCCGCGAGTCGTTCCGGTGGCAGGGTCAGCGCCAGTCGCGAGCGGGTGATCTCGTCATCGGCATTGCCGGACAGGTCCCAGGCGAGGGCCTTGAGCCAGGCCAGGGAATCCACGATCGACCAGTCCTCGGGGCGGTAGTCGCCCACCGCCACCGACAACGCGGTGTACTCCAGCGACATCGAACTCGGGGTGCGCTCGTGCAGCCAGGCGTTGACCCCGTCGGCGTACGACTGGAGGGCGGCCTTGGTGAGTGGGTCGAGTAGAGCCACCTCCTGCTCGGCCACCCGATGCCAGCCCATGACCCGCATGAACTGGTCGGTGCGCACCCCGGGCTCACCGACCATCTCCGAGAGTCGGCCCTCGGTGAGGTGTCGACGCAGATCCATCTGGAAGAACCGGTCCTGCGCCGAGACGTAGCCCTGGGCGAAGAACAGGTCCTCGGAGGTGTCGGCGTAGATCTGTGGGATGCCGTGCTGGTCACGCAAGACATCCACCTTGGCCTGCAAGCCGACCACGCTCAGTTGTCCCTCGGTGGTCTGGAACGACTGGCGCACGACGACGACCCCGGCCAGCGAGCCGACTACCAGGATCAGGACTAGCGCGAGAGTGAGGTAGACCGCCCACCGGCCGATGGCAGGCCAGTCTCGAAACTTGTCGCGCTCCACCACCTCGTCGGCCACGGGCGCCATTGTGCCGGTCCCGGCCCCAGATCCGTGCCATTACACTTGGCACTCGACCGCCAGGAGTGCCAACCCGCGCGATCGAGAAACGACACACCCGCACCGCACAACCGAGGAGCACCCAGGTGCCGACCTACCAATACGCCTGCACCGCCTGCGGGCACGCCTTCGAGCAGTTCCAGAGTTTCAGCGACGACTCGCTGACCACCTGCCCGGAGTGCCAGGGCGCACTGCGCAAGGTCTTCAATGCCGTCGGCGTCGTGTTCAAGGGGTCGGGCTTCTACCGCAACGACAGCCGCGGCTCCTCCAGCAGCAGTGACGCGCCGACCACCTCGTCCTCCTCGAGCAGTTCCACGGCGACCTCGGCCGGCAGTTCTTCTGCAACATCGAGCGACTCGGGTTCCTCCAGCAGCGCTGCAACCGCCTCCGCGAACTCCTGACCTGCGACTTCGCGTACCTGTGGAGAACTCCACCTGAGGGAATCGCGGCGATCTAGCGTGCCGCCATGATGTCCGTCCTTCGTCTTGCCCGGCGACGCGTCCTGATTCATCGGCGGCTCCTGGCCGCCCTCTTCGCCTTCGTTGCGGTGTACGCCGCGCTGCGTGCGCTCACTCCGGCCGAGGCGCCGACCCGACAGGTTCTGGTTGCGGCCACCGACCTTCCGGCCGGCACGAGGCTGGCCGCCAAAGACCTCACCACGATCGCGGCCCTTCCCGATGCCCTGCCCGCCGCCGCGGTGACCGAGGCGCCCCGCCTAGTCGGCCGGACCCTCGCGGTGCCGGTGCGTTCGGGCGAAGTCATCACCGACGTTCGACTTCTGGGTCGCGCACTCCAATCGGCCTATCCGGGCTTGGTCGCCACCCCCGTGCGGCTCAGCGATGCCAGCGTTGTCGCCCTCCTCAAACCCGGTGACGTGGTCGATGTGATCGCCGGTGATCCGCAAGGCCGACAGCCGCCCCGAGTCCTCGCGACCGCGGCTCGCGTGCTGGCCGTGCCCCCGGAGCCGCGCGGCTTCGCTGCCAGCCCCGATGGTGCCCTGACCCTGCTCGCCGTGCGTCCGGAGGAGAGCGCACTTGCCGCCGCCGCACCGGTCGCGGGTTACGTAACCGTGGTCTGGAGCCGATAGCATCCCTGTGTCTCAAACCCCCATCGCAGGGACGGACCTCGGGCCGTCTCGCAAAGGAGAATCACTCTCATGTCCGGATTCAAGAACTTCATCCTGCGCGGCAACCTTGTTGACTTCGCCGTCGCAGTCATCATCGGCACCGCCTTCGGCAAGGTCGTCGACGCCTTCACCAAGTGGCTCACCAGCTACATCCCCGGTGTCAAGAACGTCTTCGACGAGAAGACCCTCGGCGGCCAGTTCCTCAACGCGCTGCTGACCTTCCTGATCCTGGCTGCCGTCGTCTACTTCTTCGTCGTGGTCCCCTACACCAAGGCCAAGGAGAAGTTCTTCCCGAGCGAGGAAGAAGGCGCCCCCGCCGACGTCGCGCTGCTCGAAGAGATCCGCGACCTGCTGGCCGCCAAGGCCTGAGCCGCCTGGTTCAACCGTCTCGAGGGTCGTCCGGTTCCCACCGGGCGGCCCTCGAACCGTTTTTCTTCACAAGAGTGGGGGCTAGCCGTGATGCGGAGGGACCTGGCGGCGCAGCCACTCGTCATGGCCGGGATCGGACGGGTCGACGATGTCTTCGCGGGTCTGCTCGGGGACGACGTCACCGAAGATCTCCGCCAGGCGTCGGCGGCGTTCGGCCTCGGCGATCGGGTCGAGAGCAGGAACTGCTTCCCCTTGGGCATCGGTCACCGGGACCGCCCTGCCAGTGAGGCCGTGGAGGCGGCGAACCAGTCGGCGTCGAAAGTCGGCCGGCTCGGAAGCCATCCCGTGTTGGCGGTGAACTTCTCCGAGCAGACTCGCAAGGAGCGCGACAACGGCTCCATCCTGGGGCCTCCGAGTCGTCGGATCACCGGTCCGACGAATCCGGTCGACGGCACCTCCAGGGCTTCGGCGTAGCCGTCGACGATGGATTGTCGTCGCACCGGGCGAGCACCGACGTTGTAGACACCGTTGGGAGCCACCAGGGCAGCCAGGACCGCAGAACCGAGGTCATCGGTGTGGATCACGTGGCTCCACGACTCCGGACGGCCGAAGCCGACAGGTCGCCCGGTTCGCACCGATCGAAGGGAGAAGCGGGTGAACCGGTCATCGCCGAGGATCATTCCGAAGCGCAGGGCCACCCCGACCCGCCCGGCAGTTCCGAAACGAGCCACGTGTGACTCCGCCACCGAGACCGGTTCGGTCACTGCGGTGACCTCCAGGGCCGACTCCTCATCGAGCCAAGAGTCCCCGCCGTCGGCGTACAGGTAGGAGACCGACTCCTGGACGACCCGGCGGACGCCGCACGCCACCGCGGCGCGGGTGATCGCGGCCACGCCTTTGGTCCGGATCAGATCGTTGGTCCGCCAGGCCCGTGGCAACGCGGAGGCATAGCCGACAGGGATGTGAGTGGCCAGGTTGACCACGGCGTCGGCGCCCTCGAAGAGGGCGCGAAGGTCGGCGTCAGCGAACAGATCCCCGATGACCGGCACAGCCCCCTGATCCAGGATCAAGCGGGCCTTGTCCTCGGACCGTGCCAGCGCGGTGACCTCGTGTTCGGCAGCCAGCAGCGCGCCCATGGCACGCAGCCCCAGCACACCGGTCCCCCCGGTCAACGCAACCCTCACCCTGCGCATATTAGGTAACAGCGAGATAACGACCAAACCAGTGGCGGTACTCGTCAGGCTCGCGGTTCCCCACCAGCGGCCGCTCTCATGCCTAGACTCAGATCTCATGGACCGCTCCGCACTGACCACAGATGACGGCGTCGTCCGCCCGCCGCGACGCATTCCGACCCAGGCGCGCTCGCGAAAACGGGTCGAGGCACTCCTTGATGCAGCCAGCCACCTCGTCGTCCGCGACGGCGTCGAGGCCCTGACGACCCGCACCATCGCCACCGAGGCGACCATGCCGGTGGCCTCGCTCTACCAGTACTTCGCCGACAAGGACGCGATCTTGCTGGCCCTGGTCGAACGCGACATGAATGCCATGGACAACCAGGTCGAACAAGACTTGGCCGCGCTCCACGACGCCAGCCTCGATGCGATCGTGCGCACGATCATGGGCGCATTCGTCACCATCTTCCAGCAGCGGCCCGCCTTCATCGAGATCTACCTCCACGGGCGCACCAACGCAGCGGTCATGGACTACTGCCGTGCACACAATGTGGGGATCGCCCTGAAGCTCTATGACATGGCCCAGAGCTACTCGCTGCTGATTCCGCAGGCCCGCTTCGCCAACATCCGCCTAGCCATCGAGATGGGCGACCGAGTGCTCCAGGTAGCCTTCGAGAGCGATCGCAACGGGGACCAACTAATCCTCAGTGACGGGGTGGAACTCATCACCGCCTACCTGCGCAAGTACGCCCAGGCGCCGTTCCACTGACACGCAGTCACGCCGCGGTTCCATCCGGCACCGGTGGCTACTGACACAGACCATTCTGCGAGGCCACTGAGGACTGGTTGGGCTTGGTGCCCGGCTTGCTCGGGTCGGAGGCTTTGACCACTTCGCCGCTGAACCGCTTGCCCAAAGACTCATCGGCCTTGATCCGTTGCCACAATGCAGCGGCCTCGGGAGCGATCTGAAGACGGTTGGGGTCGGGCGCGTACTCCTGGAACGGGACGGTGATGAACTGCACGCGGTCCAGGCCGATGTCCTTGAGTTGCTTGGCCACTGTCGCCAATTCAGTGACGTTGAACTGATCGTCAGTGGTCAGCGACTTTGTGGCGGCGTCGAGGAAGTTGTTGAGCCGGATCGGGTTGGCCAGGGTCCCGACACTGACCAACTTCTTGATCATCGCGGCCACGAAGGTCTGTTGTCGCTTCATCCGCCCGATGTCGCCGTTGGCCGAGATGTTGTGACGCACGCGGACGTAGTCGAGCGCGGTTTTGCCGTCCATCAGATAGGTGCCGGCCCTGAGGTGGATGTTGCCGACATAGTCGTCGACCTGTCGAGGCACACACATGCGAACCCCGCCAAGGGCGTCGACCATGTGCTTGAAGCCGTTGAAGTCGATCACCATCACGTGATCCATGCGGATGCCGGTGATGGTCTCCACGGTCTTGACCGTGCACGCCGCGCCGCCCACGACATAGGCCTCGTTGAACATGCTCAGCCCGCCCTGGTTGCGCCCTCCGTCGGGGGTCCGACACGGCGGCCGCTCCACCATCGCGTCTCGGGGCAGGCTGACGCCGTACGCCCGGGTGCGGTCCTTGGACAGGTGCAACAAGATCGCGGTGTCGGAGAGCCCCGGAGTGCTACCGGCGACGTGGTTTCCCTTGCCCTTGCGGGTGTCGGAGCCGAGCACGAGCACGTTCATCGGCCGGAGCGGCTCGGAGGCCTTGGTGGGGTCGGCGTTGACCGCGTGCTCGATCGGCGAGAGCCGAGTGATGTTCTGGTCCAGGTGATACACGTAGAGGCTCAGCGCCAACGTCACCAACGAGGTCGACACCAAGAAGATCACAATGCCGCGCGCCCAGGGGTGGGGTCGGCTGAAGAACCGGCGACGACCCGTTGAATTGACTGACACAGAAACTGACCCTCGAGACCCCGCGGGCCCATGGCCACGCCTAACTTTGACCTCCATTGTGCGGGCGGGGCCCCAATTTCCCAAAGCCAGAACCTGCTGAGGTGCCCGCTCCGGGCGGGTATCACATCGGCGAGCGTGCCAAGATATGCACCCGTCAGCCCCAGTAGCTCAGTGGATAGAGCAGCCGCCTCCTAAGCGAAAGGTCGCCAGTTCGACTCTGGCCTGGGGCACCACTCGAGACGATTCCCGGAGCCAGCTGGCGGCTCACCCTGACCTCGTCGTACGCTTGTTAGGTAAGCCTTACCTAATCGAAGGGTGCGACCCGTGTTGGCAACGTTTCTGATCGGACTGCGCGAAGGGCTCGAAGCCAGTCTCGTCATTTCCATCCTGGTCGCCTATCTGGTCAAGACCCAGCGTCAGGGACTGCTTCCGCGGATCTGGGCCGGCGTCGGTCTGGCCATGCTGGCCTCGCTGGGATTCGGCGCCCTCCTGACATTCGGGCCACAAGGGCTCTCCGATCGCGCCGAGGAGACGATCGCGGGCACGCTGTCCTTCCTTGCGGTCGGCTTCGTCACCTGGATGGTCCTGTGGATGTCTCGAGCCAGCAAGTCGCTGGCAGGCGACCTCCAGGGCCGGGTCGACCTTGCCGCCGGGGCTGCCTGGGGCGGTCTGGCGCTGGTGGCCTTCTTGGCGGTCGCACGCGAGGGACTCGAGACCGCAATGTTCTTGTGGGCCGCTACCCGAAGCGCTGTTGCAGACGGCGGGGCGGCGGCAAGTTCACTGCTAGGTGCCCTCCTAGGACTGGGCGTTGCCGCCGCGTTCGGTTACGCCTTCTATCGAGGGGCCCTGCGGATCAACCTGACCCGCTTCTTCACCTGGACCGGCGCACTGCTGATCCTGGTGGCTGCGGGAGTGCTCTCCTACGGCGTACACGAACTCCAGGAGGCGGGATTCCTGCCGGGCGAGCACGCGGTCGCCTTCGACCTGACCGGAACCATCGACCCGCACGCCTGGTACGCCGTGATCGCCAAGGGTCTGCTCAACCTGGCCCCCACGATGTCGTGGCTTCAGGTGGTGGCCTGGATCTGCTACGTCGGGATCGCGCTGTTCGCCTTCTTCAGGCGTGAACCCGCCACCGCCGCCTCCTCGCAGAAGCCAACCAAGATCCCCGCGCAGCCGGCCCCCTGACCCCCTCAAAGCGGCCCGCAGAGTACTTCGAGACACGTTGAACGCAACAACCTCGATCGGCGTGTTGCTAATGTGACAAAAAAATACTGGTGTGAAAGGTGTACATAATCGCCACGAGCGGGCACACTCCTATGAAGTCAACTGCAACACGCCGCTAGCGGGCAGATTTTCGGTTCGCTCACGACGACTCATGGGGAAGAGCACGATGACGAACTCCACCAGCACCACCCGCCTGCTTCGCCGCGCCGCGGCCGCCACCGCACTAGCCATGACGACCATCGCCTCCCCGGTGCTGGTCGCCTCCAGCAACGCGGCCGATGCCATCCAATACACAACAAGCTCTCGCGGAGCGCACGCACCCAATGTGGTGATGCCGTTCATCGGCACCCGCGGCTACACCGACCTGAAGACGTTCCGCGCCGCCACCCCCACCAGCCGTGGCCATCGAGGCACTGAGTTCAACGCCGCCTGCGGACGTCAGGTGGTGGCGGTCCACCCCGGAGTGGTGGAGACCATCAACACCGCGAAGTGGGCCGGCCCCAACCTGGTCAAGGTGACCTCCACCCCCGGCGGCATCTCCACCTGGTACGGCTTCATGTCCTCGGCCACGGTGACCGCCGGTCAGATCGTGACGTCAGGGCAGGTTCTGGGCACCGTGGGCAACCTCGGTCGCGCCAATGGCTGTCAACTGCGCCTCGAGGTGCGCGACAACGGGGACACCACTCAGATCAATCCGACCACCTGGTTGCGTACCAACGTCGGACACCCGATACCGGGCGGGCGACTCCTCGGCCACGACGGCTTCACCCTGGTCAGCTTCAACGTCCTCGGCGCCAGCCACACTCGGCTCGGTGGCGACCGCTATGGACAGTTCGGATTGGCAGAGGTGCGCACTCCCCTGGTGGTCGACCGCTGGAACGCGATGGGCGCCGACGTCATCGGCGTTCAAGAGATGCAGCGCAGCCAACGTGCCGACTTCTACGCCCGGATGAAGTCCAGTTACACCTTCTTCCCCTTCGACGGCGGAACCGACACCGACAACTCGATCATGTGGCGCCAAGCGACGTTCCAGTTCGTCAAGGGTGGCTCGTTCAAGGTTCCCTACTTCGACGGCAACCTCCGCAACATGCCCTGGGTTCTGCTGCGCGAGAAGGCGACCGGACGCACCGTCTACTTCATCAACGTGCACAACCCGGCAACGTTGCCCAGCCGCGGTGACCAGTCCCGGTGGCGTCGGGCCGCGATCGCGGCCGAGCGGGAGTTGGTCGCTCAGTTCAAAACCACCGGTCGGCCGGTGTTTCTGACCGGAGACTTCAACGACAACAGCGCCGCCTTCTGTCCGCTCACTCAGGACGGGCTGTTGGTCTCCGCCTCTGGCGGTACGCCGTCGCCCTGCGTGACGCCGTACCAGGCCAGCATCGACTGGGTCTTCGGCGGCGGGAACGTGGCCTTCAGCAGCTTCATCAAGGACCGGTCGACCCGCGAACAGGGGCTCTCCGACCACCCGATGATCATCACGAGGGCTCACTTCGGCAACGTTGACTAGAACTATGACAAAACGCCCATCCGGGGGTCGAGTGGTCCATTCCACTTGACCCCCGGGTTTCCTTTCTGGCCAGATTCCCGACATACTCCAGGCTGAAGATCACGAAATGCTTACAACTGTCGGTTGAGGACTCTTCGTTTCATGGCTATGACATTCCAGATCGCACGGGGAAGCGACCTGGCTCAAGACGGTGACGCTCGCGCGTCTCGTCGGGTCGGGCGTAGAAACAAATCCATCGCTTCGGTGGCCGCTGTGGCGGGCACCCTCATCGCGGGCATGGGCTTCGCCGCCCCGGCCGACGCGCGTCGGCCCGTGGTGACCCCACCCAACGTGGTTTACCCTCTTGTGGGGGGCACCGCCCTGCGCATGATCCCGCTCGCCGCGGCTCTCAGTGTGCCCTCGCTGCAGACGGACACCGCCCCAGTCGCAGCCAGTCAGACTCCCGCCCCTGCGCTCGCCCCGGTCGCAGACGCAACGGCCAGCCCCACGGACGCGACCTCTCCCACGGCCTCTCCGACCGATGCGCCGACAGTCCCGGCTCCTACCGACACCACATCGGTGGCACCGACCCCCACGCCCGCGGAAGCCTCTCCCACTGCTCCGTTGGCACCTGAGACCACCGACCCGCGCCCGACCGCGGACGTGGCGGTCCGTTGTGGCGCCCCGATCGTGGCCACCACCCCGGGACGGGTCAGCATCATCAAGAACGTCCCCTGGTCCGGCGGTCGACTCGTCAAGGTCCTCACCGATCGAGCCGACGGGCTGACCACCGTCTACGGCCACCTTCGCGACATCACCGTTCGTGACGGGGACGTCGTGCTCTCCGGTGAGAAGCTCGGCCGGGCCGGAAAGCTGGGCACCAGCTCGGCCTGCACCACCGGAAAGGCCGGCGCGCTGCACTTCGAGGTGCTCACCAATGACGGCGCGCAGCTCAACCCGCGCGCATGGCTGGCCGAGCACGCTGGCAAGCCGATCCCCGGTGGCGACTTGTTCGGCAACCAGGGTTTCCGCCTGGCCACGTTCAACGTTCTGGGAGCCAGCCACACCGGCCGCGGCGCCCAGCACCCGGGTATGGCCGGCTACGCGACCCGCCTCAAGCGCACCATCAAGCTCTTCAACGCCAACACGGTCGACGTCGCTGGGCTCCAGGAGTTCCAGAGCAAGCAGCGCGCGGTCTTCATGCAGTCGGCTCGCAAGACCTACGGGATCTACCCGTTCTCGGCCGACAGCGACCCGGAGAACTCGATCATGTGGCGGGCCAAGACCTTCGACTTCGTCGACGGTGGCACCTTCCCGATCACCTACTTCAACGGCAACATCCGCAAGATGCCGTGGGTCAAGCTCCGGTTCAAGGACGGCGGACGCTACCCCGAGTTGGCCGGACGCGAGGCCTACTTCCTCAACGTTCACAACCCGGCGACCATCTGGCAGTACCGCGGCTCGGCCAAGTGGCGCGCCAAGGCGATCGCCACCGAGATCCGCCTGGTCAACAAGTTGCGTGACACCGGAGTTCCCGTCTTCCTGACCGGTGACTTCAACGACAAGGCCAAGGCCTACTGCCCACTGAGCACCAAGGCCAACATGGTCTCGCCTCAGGGCGGCAGCGAGGGTCCCGCCTGTGACTACCCGAAGGGGCGCACCGGAATCGACTGGATCTTCGTCGCGGGTGATGCGACCTTCAGCCGCTTCGATGTCGACTACACCGTGCGCGGCCGGATCAGCGACCACCCGTTCTACCTGGCTCGAGCGCACCTGGCCGACTGAGCCAACAATCTCCGAGTGGGGCCTGCCGATCCGGCGGGCCCCACTCGCTTTGTCTAGAGAACCTCAAACAGCATGCCGGCGGCCTGCAGTCGAGCGGTGAGGTTGGCCGCCATCGCCACCGCCGTGGTCACTTGACCCGATGAGGTGGGGTTGTCGTCGAAGGCGAGGCACAAGGCCGACTCGGCCAACATCTTGGCCGTCTCGGTGTACCCCGGGTCCCCGCCGCTGACGCGGGTGTGCACCTGACGCCCGCCGCTCTCACCGACGAAGTCGACCCGGAACCACGAGGCGTCCCGTCGCTCTTGCGAGGGGCCTTCACCTTGCTTGATCCGATCGAGCAGAAGCCCCTTGAGGAATGGCACCTGTGCGGCCACCGCGATCGCACCGACCCCTGCCACACCGCCGACCACGTAGGGCAGTGTCTTGATCCCGGCGTAGTGGGAGTAGCGGAAGTCGGGGCCGTAGTCGGCGAGCGACGCCCCGGATCGGGCCACGATGAAGGGATCGATTGTCGGCAACGGGAGCAGCCAGTAGCCGAGAACCGCGTCGCGGTGGGGTTTGCCGGCCACCGCACGCGAACGACGACCGACCGGGCGCGGCTCCTTCTCTCGACGACGCGACAGCGCCTCGCGCATCTGCCGACCCCGCGACATGGCGGTCAACGCCGAGTGGACAGTTCCCCCTGATGGCTGGCCACTCGCACGCACGACACCGCGCAGTCGGATCGGGGAGTCGGGGCCGAGTTGCTGGACGGCGTACCAAGCGCCGAGGTCGTGAGGGATCGAATCGAACCCGCAGGCATGCACCAATCGGGCGCCGGTCTCGACCGCACGGGCGTGGTGACGCAGATACATCAGGTCGACGAACTCGGGTTCACCGGTCAGGTCGACGTAGTCGGTCCCGGCGTCCGCACACGCCTGCACCAACGGCTCACCGTGGGTCAGGTAGGGCCCGACGGTGGTGATCAGCACCCGGGTCCGGGAAGCAATCCCCGCCAAGGCGGCCGCATCGGTGACATCGGCCACGAGGAGAGGCAACTGCGCCAGCGCGGGGTCGAGCGCGGCGAGGCGATCCCGGACCGCACCCAGCTTGGCCTCGGAGCGGCCGGCCAGCGCCCACCGGGTGCCCGCCGGAGCGTGTCGGGCCAGATAGTCGGCGGTGAGTCCGCCGGTGAAGCCAGTGGCTCCGAAGAGAACCAGGTCGAAGTCGCGCGCGCTCACGAGGCCCGCCCTTTCTGCAGCAGATGATGTTGAGCCAGCCTACGCAGGGTCGGTTCCCGGCGTACCCTCAGGCGCATGTGCCGAAGCATCCGCCCCCTCAACAACTTCGCTCCGCCAGCGACGGCTGAAGAGATTCATGCCGCGGCGCTGCAGTACGTCCGCAAGGTCAGCGGTGCCACCCATCCCAGCCAAGCCAACGCCGACGCTTTCGCCATCGCCGTGGCCGCGGTCGAGGAGGCCACGGCAAGCCTGCTCGGCACGTTGGTCACCGCGGCTCCCCCCAAGGACCGCGAGGTCGAGGCAGCCAAGGCCCGAGCGCGGGCGGCCGCGCGCTACGCCTAAGGCCGATTGACGTAGAGGTGCTCGGCCGACTCGAGGCTCACCTCGGCGATCTCGCCGACCGAGCCGAGGGCGATCCCGGCCTCCACCCGCCACGCCTGCACGACCGCTCCGGGCACCGCTCCCGCACGCCGCAGCGCCCGCATCAGGGTCTCGTCCTTCTGGAGCTCCTCGGAGATCCGACGGATCAGGACCCGAACCCGACCCTGATCAGTGACCACGTTGCTCAGCGACACCAACGGCACCGAGCTCTCATCGCCCGTCTCGTGCCCCAGCTCGGCCAGGCCGGGAATGGGATTGCCGTACGGCGACTCGGTTGGCTCACCCAGCAACTCCACCAAACGACGTTCCACGGTCTCAGACATGACGTGCTCCCAGCGGCACGCCTCCTCGTGGACCACCTCCCAGTCCAAACCGATGACATCGACAAGGAGCCGCTCGGCCAGACGGTGTTTGCGCATGACGCGGGTGGCCATGGTGAGTCCATGGGGTGTGAACTCCAGATGCCGATCGCCGTGCACGGTGACGAGCCCATCGCGCTCCATGCGACCGACCGTCTGGCTCACCGTCGGCCCGCTCTGGTGTAGACGCTCGGCGATCCGGGCCCGCAACGGCACCACGCCCTCCTCGACCAGTTCGTAAATGGTGCGTAGGTACATCTCCGTGGTGTCGATCAGGTCGCTCACCTGCCCATTCTGGCAGGACGCGGGGCCTTCTCGGCACGGGTGCACTCTGCGTGGCACAGTGAGTCCATGCCCGACACTCGTGACCTGGTCGTCGACGTACGCCATCGGGGGCCGGCTCATTCGGGCAACGGTGGCTGGGTGGCAGGAGCACTGGCGGCCCGGCTGGGCGTCCCGGCATCGAAGCCCGTGCAGGTGCGACTGCTCCTGCCGCCGCCGTTGGAGCGCCCCCTCTCGGTGCGGTACGCCGACGGCGTACTCGCACTGGTGGACCCCCGCACCGACCAACCGGTGGCCGAAGCCCGGCTCTCGCCGACCACCCTCACACCGCCTCCCGGTGTCCCGCTGAATGTGGCGCTGGATGCTGCCGCGGGCTACCCCGGCCACCGGCACCACCCCTTCCCCACCTGCTTCTCCTGCGGCCCAGGCCGTGACGACGGGCTGAGAATCTTCCCCGGCCCGGTATCAGGGTCGTCCCCGACACCCTTGGTGGCCGCCCCGTGGGTGCCCGAGGAGGCTGATGTCGCTACGACCTGGGCGGCCCTGGACTGTGTCGGCGGCTGGGCCGGCGACCTGGAAGAAAGGCCCATGGTTCTGGGCAGCATCACCGCCCACGTTCTTGCCACGCCGGAGCTAGGGCAAGCGCATGTGGTCGTCGGGCAGTCGCGGGGAAGCGAAGGACGCAAGACCTTCACCGCCAGTGCGCTCTATTCCGGGGACGGACGCCTCGTCGGGGCCGCCGAACACGTATGGATCGCCGTGGACCCGGCCGTCTTCAACACCTTGCAGCAATGAGGAGGATCCAGTGACCCAGGCACCGTGGTGGCGCGACGCGGTCTTCTACCAGATCTACGTGCGCTCGTTCTCCGACTCCAACGGGGACGGGATCGGCGACCTGCCTGGCATCACCGCGCGGCTCGACCACCTGGTGGACCTGGGCGTGGATGCGATGTGGCTCAACCCCTTCTACCCCTCGCCGCAACACGATCACGGCTATGACGTCGCCGACTACCGCGACGTCGAGCCCGACTACGGCACACTGGCCGACTTTGACGCGCTGATGGCGGCTGCCACCGATCGCGGCCTCAAGGTCGTCGTCGACATCGTGCCCAACCACACCTCGTCGGCCCACCCGTGGTTCCAGGCGGCCCTGGCCAGCGCCCCCGGCAGCCCCGAACGTCGGCGCTATCACTTCTGTGACAGTCCATCGGGCGGGCCGCCCAACAACTGGGTCTCCTGCTTCGGTGGACCGGCCTGGACCCAGGTGCCCGATGGTCAGTGGTACCTCCACCTGTTCGACAGCAGCCAACCCGACCTCAACTGGGCCCACCCCGACATTCCCGCCGACTTCGAACGCACGCTGCGGTTCTGGCTCGACCGCGGAGCGGCTGGGGTGCGCATCGACGTGGCCCACGCCCTCTACAAGGCCGAGGGCCTTCCCAGCGTCGAGGACCCACTCGCCTCGATCACATCGCTGGTGCTCGACACCCCGATGTGGGATCAGCCGGCTGTGCACGAGGTCTACCGCCACTGGCACCGGATCCTGGCCGAGTACCCAGGAGACCGGATGGCCGTTGGCGAGGTGTGGACGCCGACGGCCGAACAACTGGCTCGATATGTGCGCGCTGATGAGCTGCAGCAGTCGTTCAACTTCCATTGGCTGCTCGCGCCCTGGTCGGCGACGGCTTTCCGCAACGTCATCGACCAGACCTTCGCGACCCTCGATCCCGTGGGTGCCACGGCAACCTGGGTGCTCAACAACCACGACGTCATGCGACACGTCACCCGCTACGGCGGTGGGGCCAAGGGGCTGGCTCGGGCGAAGGCGGCCACGTTGACGATGCTGGCGCTGCCGGGGTCGGCCTATCTCTACATGGGCGAGGAACTCGGGTTGGAACAGGTCGATGTCCCCGAGGAGGCCCGCCAGGATCCCGAATACCTCAACGGGCGCGGGCCGGGGCGAGACGGGTGCCGAGTGCCGTTGCCGTGGTCGGGAGACACCTCGCCGTACGGGTTCGGGCCGGGGGGTGGGCAGCCGTGGCTGCCGCAACCGGACAACTGGGGGACGCTCAGTGTGGCCGCTCAGGCTCAGGACCCAACCTCGACGTTGAGTTTCTACCGCAGCGCCTTGGATGTACGCCGACAGCTAGATCGCAGCCGACGACACGTCACCTGGCTGGAGGCTCCAGAGATGGTGCTCGCCTTCGAGCGCGGCGAGGTGCAGGTGTGGCTCAACTGCGGAAAGCAGCCGGTGCCGTTGCCCGAGGGCGAGATTCTGATCTCCTCACAGCCCGTCGACGGCGTACTGCCGCGGGATACCGCGGTCTGGCTGCGCTCGAGGCCCTGAGAAACCTCAACCGGCCGACCCGCCACCTCTGCGTGTGCAGAGGTGGCGGGTCGGGGCTCGTAGGGGTGTGAGGAAGTGGCGGGTCGCGGGATCAGAAGTGACGCAGCGCTACCTGCACCAGGTGCTTCGCGGCCGGGCTGGTGTGCTTGACCGTGCGGAGGGGGTCGAGCACGACGCCGGTGCCGCCACGCTTGATGACCGGGGAGATACCGAAGGTGGTGAGGTCTCCGCCGGTGAGGAACGCGTCGTCAAGGGCCAGGTTCGGCGTGCCATCCGGGGCAACAGTGCCGTCGGTGGAGATGCCCATCAACATGATCTGGATGTTCTTCTTGGAGTTCACGCAGTTGCTGGGCACCACGGCGGTCATCGTCATCGCCACCGGGTCGACGGTGGCGGTCATCTTGCGGCACTTCTTCTTGCTGTGACCCTGCCGATAGATCTTCTCGACTCCAGCTGCGTCGGCGGCCACACCGATGGTGTAGTGGCGCTTCTTGCTACTGACGTCAGCGACCCAACTCAGCCCGTTGGTGCCCGAGGTGTCGATCGCGGTCAAGGTCGTCACCAACGTCAGGGACTTCTTGGTGTAGTTGACCGAGAGACCCACGATGTCGCCGTTGGTGACGGTAGGCAATGGGACGCCGCTGAGGTCGAACATGTCGCCGGCAGCGTCGATGTGGTTGTAGCTCTGAGCCTGGGCTACACCGGGCACCAGCGCAATCGCCGTCACTGCGGCGACGATGGCGGTCTTGATTGAAACGCGCATGAGTGTTGTTTCCCCCTGCTAGTGGAAGCGCCCGAAAGCATTCGGGGATAACGATAGGTCAGGAATGTCCAGAATGACACCGTGAGGCGGAAAATCCGACGAAACGTGCCTCAGGCCCGAGCCAGGTCAGCGAACCTGACGGCCCCCGGAAATCTTGGCCGGCGAGAGTCGCGCACGGTCAATCAAGGACGCCAAGGCGTACGAACTGACCGGGCTTCTCATCGCGTCGGTGACCACACCCGAGCCGCCGCGCTTGATGGGCGGGCTGGTCCACATCGTGCCGTCCACGGCCATCAGGTCCGCAGATTGGCCGTCGTCGCTGTTTCCGAACCACGAGTCGACCGCGCTGGTGGTGTCGAAATGCCAGCCCTCGGTGGCGATCCGGATCCGCTTCGAACTGCGCACGCACGAACTCGGCACGGTGATCACGACGCTGCTGGTGGCATCGTCGAACCGGGCGGTCATCCGCTTGCACTTCTTGCTGACCTTGCCCTTGCCCTGCAGGCGCTGGTAGCCCATCCAGCCGCTGAGCTCGTTGGTGACCGGGTCGGTGCGCTCCTCGTACCAGAACTCCTGGACCCAGCCGCCCTTGCTCACCACGTAGAAGGAGACGCCCGGAAGATGGGTGGCATCGGAGTAGAAGCTCGACACCGAGGCCGTCATCGTCAGGGTGCGCTTGCCATAGGCGTGGTCGATCGTGCCGATGTCGACGTTCGGGTCGATGGTGGCCACGCTGGTCACGGTGCCGTCGGGGAGTTCGGAGTACGCCGCGTTGTCGCCGGTGGCGTCAAGGTGGTTATAGGTCTGCGCAACTGCCACCGCTGGTGAAGCCAGCAGTGCCATGCATGCAACGACAACCGTCAGTGGTACTCGGATCATCAACGTCTCTTCCCCAGGCGTCAGGACCGGCTCTGTGAACCCTACGCGCCGGAGGCACCCGCGTCGAGAGAGGAGTTGTATCGGTGGAGAAGGGACACGAAGTTCTCCAACTCCCCCGGCTTCCAGTCGCCCAACCGTTCGGCCAAGACCTCCCGTCTCTCCGAGCCCACCCGGTTGAGGCGCTCGGCGGCACTGGAGCTGAGTTCGAGCAGTGCGGCCCGCCGATCGCGCGAGTCCGGTTTGCGGGTGACGAAGCCGAGTTCTTGAAGGAGTTGGACCTGCCGACTCACCGCACCCTTGTCGGTGCCGAACGTGTCGACGATCTGGGAGGCACGCTGCGGACCTGCGTAGGCAAGGTAGAGCAGGATGCTGTAGCCCAGGGAGGGCAGTTCGGGGTCGACGGCCTGGGCACGCTCGGCCAGGACCCGGCGCACCCGACGCATCATGATCCCGATCTCGGCTTCCAATTCGGCCAAGAGGTCGTGATCAGGCATGGTGGATCACGCCGCACACAGTGCCCCCTGGGCCCGACCGGTGGCAAATGCGCGAGCCGGTGCGACTAGCCCACCGGAGCCGCGAACTGCGAGGCATACAGGCGCGCATAGGCGCCATCGGCGGCGAGCAAGGACTCGTGAGTGCCCTGCTCGACGATGGCACCCTCCTCCATCACCAGGATCAGGTCGGCGTCCTTGATCGTGGAGAGGCGGTGCGCGATCACGAACGAGGTGCGTCCCTCACGGAGGGCACCCATTGCCTGTTGGAGAAGGAGTTCGGTCCGGGTGTCCACCGAGCTGGTCGCCTCATCGAGGATCAACAGCGCCGGTCGGGACAAGAAGGCGCGAGCGATGGTGACCAACTGTCGCTCCCCCGCCGACAGGTTCGAGCCCTCCTCGTCGATGACGGTGTCGTAGCCCTCCGGCAGGGAGTGCACGAACCGATCGACGAAGGTGGCCTTGGCGGCCTCGAGGATCTCGGCTTCTGTGGCGTCCGGCGAGCCGTAGGCGATGTTGTCGCGGATCGTGCCTTGGAAGAGCCAGGTGTCCTGCAGCACCATTCCGGTCTGCGCTCGCAGAACGCGCCGGGGAATCGAGGTGATGTCGACTCCGTCGAGGGTGATCCGGCCCGCATCGAGCTCGTAGAAGCGCATGACCAGGTTGACCAGCGTGGTCTTGCCCGCTCCGGTCGGGCCCACGATGGCCACCGTGTGACCCGGATCGGCGGTCAGCGACAGATCCCGGATCAACGGCTGCTCTGAGTGATAGGAGAAGGCGACGTGATCGAAGCGCACCTCACCCGTGCCCTGGCTGGGCAGCCCGGCTCCGCCCACCGGCTCGGGGGATTCCTCTTCGGCGTCGAGCAACTCAAAGACTCGCTCGGCGCTGGCCACCCCCGACTGCAGGAGGTTGGCCATCGAGGCGACCTGGGTCAACGGCTGGGTGAATTGCCGGGAGTACTGGATGAAGGCCTGGACATCGCCGAGAGACATCGATCCGTTGGCCACCCGAATGCCGCCGAGTACGGCGATCAGCACGTAGTTGAGATTGCCGATGAACATCATGATCGGCATGATCAGGCCGCTGACGAACTGGGCGCCGAAGGATGCCTTGGCCAGAGCGTCGTTGTGCTCGGCGAAGACCTCTTCGACCTCGTGAGCCCGACCGAACACCTTGACGAGAGCGTGACCGGTGAACGCCTCCTCGATGTGGGCGTTGAGCGTTCCGGTGCGCCGCCACTGCTGCACGAACAGGCCCTTGGAACGCCCCATCACGACCCCAGCCACGACCATCGAGATGGGCACAGTGATGAGAGCCACCAGTGCCAGCAACGGTGAGATCCACACCATCATCGACAGCACCGCCAGCACGGTGAGCAACGAGGTGAGCAGTTGGCTCATCGTCTGCTGCAGCGACTGGGAGACGTTGTCGATGTCGTTGGTGACCCGGCTGAGCAACTCACCACGTGGCTGGCTGTCGAAATAGGCCAGCGGCAGCCGGTTGACCTTGTCCTCGACGTCGGAGCGCATGGCAAAGACGGTGCCTTGAACCACATCGTTGACCAGGTAGCCGGCCAGCCAGGCCAGCACGGCCGCGACGGCGTACACCGCCAGGGCCAGCCCCAGCACATTGCGTACGCCGACGAAATCGACGCCCTGCCCGGGGACGATGTGATCCATCGACGCCACCATGTCGGCCAGTCGGCCCTGTCCGCGAGCACGCATGGCGGCCACGGCTTGGTCCACGCTCACTCCGGCGGGGATCTTGGCGCCGAAGATGCCGGCGAAGATGAGGTCGGTGGCCCGACCAAGGATCTTGGGACCTAGTGCGGTGAGGGTCACGCTGACCACGGCCAGAGCGACCACAGCCAGGACCTTGGCACGCTGGGGCCTCATCAGCCCGATCAGACGCGCGGCAGAGGCTTTGAAGTCGTGTGCCTTCCCACCAACCATGCCGCCGCCGAAGGGCCCTCGCCCGGCGCCGGGGCCGGCGGCCTGGACCCGCTCGGTCTCCTTCAACTGAGGCGCGGGGCGACCCGTGGTCGTGCTCATGCCGCCTCCTCCTCACTCAATTGCGAAGCCACGATCTCTTGGTAGGTCACACACGAGGCCAACAAGTCCTCATGGGTGCCCCGTCCGACGATGCGCCCGTCCTCCATCACCAAGATCTCGTCGGCGTGGCGGATGGTCGAAACCCGTTGCGCCACGATCAGAACGGTGGCGTCGGCGACCACGGGTGCCAACGCGGCCCGCAGGCGGGCGTCGGTGGTCAGATCGAGGGCCGAGAAGGAGTCGTCGAAGAGGTAGAGCTCGGGCTTGCGCACCAACGCTCTCGCGATGGCCAGGCGTTGTCGTTGCCCTCCCGACACGTTGGTCCCGCCCTGGGAGATCGGGGCCTCCAGCCCGCCCGGCATCGCCTCGACGAAGTCACGGGCCTGGGCGATCTCCAAGGCCGCCCAGAGATCCTCGTCGGTGGCGTCGGGGTCGCCGTACCTCAGGTTGGAGGCCACGGTCCCGGAGAAGAGATAGGCGCGCTGGGGAACCAGCCCGACGCTGCGCCACAGCACCTCCGGATCGAGGCGGCGTACGTCGACACCGTCGACGCTGACCGTCCCCTTGGTGGCGTCGAAGAGCCTGGGGATGAGGTTGATCAGCGTCGACTTCCCGGCTCCGGTCGAGCCGACCACCGCGATCACTTGGCCAGGGCGTGCGGAGAAGGAGATGTCGCGCAGCACGGGTGAGTCGGCACCGGGGTAGGTGAACTCGACCCCGTCAAGGTCCAGCATCCCGTGGGAGGAGACCGATGTGATCGCGTCCTGGGGCGGAACGACCGTCGATTCGGTGTCGAGGACCTCCATGATGCGCTCGGCGCACACCGCCGCACGCGGGACCATGATCATCATGAAGGTCGCCATCATCACCGACATCAGGATCTGGATGAGGTAGGCCAAGAAGGCGGTCATCGCGCCCACCTGCATCTGGCCGTCGGCGATGCGATGCCCGCCGAACCAGATCACCGCCACGCTGGAGATGTTGAGGATCAGCATCACCGTGGGGAACATCGTGGCCATCCAGCGACCTGCGGTGATCGCGACCGCGGTCAGATCGGTGTTGGCCGTGCTGAAGCGCTGCGTCTCGTGAGGTTCGCGGACGAAGGCACGCACGACCCGCACGCCGGTGATCTGCTCACGAAGCAAGCGGTTGACCTCGTCGATGCGCTCCTGCATGGCTCGAAAACTCGGCACCATGCGGCTGATCACGAACCCGACCGAGACCAGCAGCGCCGGCACCGAGACCGCGAGCAACCAGGACAGACCGATGTCTTCGCGCATCGCCATGACGACGCCGCCGACCATCATGATCGGCGCCGAGACCATGAGCGTGGCACTCATCATGACCAGCATCTGCACCTGCTGGACGTCGTTGGTCTCGCGGGTGATCAGACTGGGCGCCCCGAAGTGCTGCACTTCGCGCTGGCTGAAGGAGTTGACCCGCTCGAAGAGTTGGGCCCGCACATCTCGACCGAACGCCATGGCCGCCCGGGCGCCGAACCAGACCGCAGCCACCGTGGCCAGGATCTGCACGACCGTGATCACCAGCATCCAGCCACCGGTGCGCAGGATGTAGTCGGTGTCCCCCTGGGTCACGCCTCGGTCGATGATCTTGGCGTTGAGGCTCGGCAGATAGAGCGCGGCGACCGTGCCGATGAACTGGAGCAGCAGCACCAAGGCCAGCGCCGATCGGTAGGGCGCTAGGCGGGTGCGGATCAACGTGAGCAGCATGGATCAGTCCTTGGTTCGCAGGCCATCGAGGAGGGCGTCGACGATCTGCTCCGGGGTGAGCAGTTGGCCGTCACTGATGTGGGGGTGGGTTCCGGAGAAGGTCAGGAGGCGCAGGAGGTGGACCAGGTGCCGGGGCTCGCAATCTAGTTCGTCGGCGTACGGCGCGACGAGGGCGACCATGATCTGGCCGGCCTCGTGGCGCTGGTCCTCGTTCTGGCGCAGTGTCTGCGGGGGCTGCACCATGCCCATGCGGGTCATCAGGGCGAACACGCCTCGAAAGCGCATCTGGAGGCGCGCCGAGATGTCCAGCAGCACCCCGCGCAACCCCTGGTCGGGGTCGATGGTGCGCAGATCGGCGAGGAACGGCCCGAAGTCGGTGGCGTGCAGCACGGCGGCTTGGAACAACTCGTGTTTGGACTCGAAGACCCGGAAGATCGTGCCTTCGGCCACCCCGCAGGCGTCGGCGATCTGCCGGGTGGTGGTGCCGCGACCATGCTCGAGCAGGAGTGGCAAGGTGGCATCGATCAAGGCCTCACGCCGTTGCGCGGCGGCCAGCGGCTTCGCCCTGGGTGTCATTCCGACAGCATAGGTGAGTGAGTACTCACTCACAAGTGGATTATGTGCGACCCGTGTTGGGCTACGGCGCCAAGCGCTGTCGTTGCCAGCCGTCTCCGGCCCGGGTGAACAGCAACCGGTCGTGGAGACGCCCGGTGGCTCCCTGCCAGAACTCCACGCTCTCCGGGACGACACAGAACCCGCCCCACTGGTCCGGGCAGGGGACCTCCTGGTCGGCGAAACGTTCCTCGACAGCGGTCAGGGCCGCGTCGAGGCTTCCCCGGTCGGCGACCGGACGGGACTGGCCACCTGCCTCGATCGATGCCCAGGCTCCCAATTGGGAGCCGCGCGGACGGGTGGCGAAGTAGGCCTGCGAATCCTCCCGCGAGACCTTCTCGGCCCTCCCCGAGATCCGCACCTGGCGGTGGAGGTCGAACCACCCGAACAGCAGCCCGCAACGCGGATCGCGGGCGATCTCAGCGGCCTTGTCGGAGGCGTAGTTGGTGAAGAACACAAAACCCTGCTCGGTGAGGCCCTTGAGCAGGACGGTGCGAACTCTCGGACCGCCATCGAGGCCGGTCGTGGACAACACCATCGCGTTGGGTTCGTACATCACCTCGGCGTCGGCGTACCACCGCCACCACAGGGCCAGCGGGTCGGCACCGGCCTCCTCCTCCGACAGGCCCGGGGAGCGGTAGTCGCGACGCTGATCGGCCAGGCTCACGACGCGTCCAGGAACCCGCGAGCCTGAGAGCCGGAGTCGTCGAGGTGGGCACCCAACTTGGCCAAGGCCTGCCCCACTGAGTCGAGGGTGCGCGCGATGGCCTCCATGGAGCGGGCCAACTCCCCCAGCGAGTTCGTGGTCTCCCCCATCTGCGCCGCGGCATCGGCGAAATGCTGGGCCGGGCCGTCCATGAGCGGCACCTTGGCCGCGCTCGTGGCTGCCGAGGCGATCATGTCCACACCCTTGCCGAGTGAGCCGACGATCTGGGTGAGGGCCTGGGAGGAGGAGTGCAGCGTGCCGCGAGCGCCCGATGCGCCATCGGCGCCCACGAGGGCAACCGCTGCCTCCTTGGCCTGCTCGCCCGCCCCTTCGAGGGCGTCGGCGAACTTCTCGAAGAACTCCGGCAGGCGGCCGAGCGCCTGCAGGGCGTCCTGGTTGTTGGTGACGAGGTCGATGACCTTCTCGATCTGCTGGGCGTTGATACCGCCGAAGAGATTGCCTAGATCCATGATCGGAGCCTATGACGGCCACCGACCCGCGGTCTCCTCGCAGTCCCCTCCGGGCGCCCATCCCCGGTCCCGATGCGGCTCCCCAGGCGTGGTGGTGCAGAATGCCGGGGGTAGGTGAGAGGAGCCGTTTCCATGACCGAGGTGCACCACGGCCTTGAAGGTGTCGTCGCTTTCGAGACCGAGATTGCCGAGCCAGACAAGGAAGGCTCAGCCCTTCGCTACCGAGGGGTGGACATCGAGGAGATCGTCGGTCGGGTCCCCTTCGAGAAGGTGTGGGGTCTGCTGATCGACGGGGCCTACAACCCCGGACTCCCTCCCGCCGAGCCCTACAACCTTCCGATCCACACCGGCGACGTACGCGCCGATGTGCAAGCAGGCGTCGCGATGCTGGCCCCCCTGCTGGGGATGAGGCAGACCTACGACATCTCGGCCGAGCAGACCCGACTGGATCTGTCTCGCGTGGCCGTCATGGTGTTGTCGTATGCCGCCCAGGCGGCCCGTGGCATCGGCCTGCCGATCGTCCCCCAGGCCGAGGTGGACAAGGGGCAGACGCTGGCCGAGCGGTTCCTGATCCGCTGGAAGGGCGAGCCGGACCCCCGCCACGTCAAGGCCATCGATGCCTACTGGTCCAGTGCCGCCGAGCACGGGATGAACGCATCCACCTTCACCGCACGGGTGATCACCTCCACGGGAGCAGACGTCGCTGCCGCCTTCTCCGGGGCCATCGGAGCGATGAGCGGCCCGCTGCACGGAGGCGCGCCCTCACGCGTGCTGGGCATGATCGAGGACGTCGAGAAGACCGGTGACGCCCGCGCCTACGTGAAGAAACTCCTCGACGAGGGTGAGCGCCTGATGGGCTTCGGTCACCGCGTCTATCGAGCCGAGGACCCCCGAGCCAGGGTGCTGCGCCGCACCGCTCGAGAACTCAACGCTCCGCGCTACCAGGTCGCCGAGGAACTGGAGAAGGCGGCGTTGGCCGAGTTGCGTGAGCGCCGACCCGACCGCGTGCTGGAGACCAACGTCGAGTTCTGGGCCGCGATCGTGTTGGACTTCGCGGAGGTGCCGGCCCCCATGTTCACCTCGATGTTCACCTGCGCCCGCACAGCCGGGTGGTCGGCCCACATCTTGGAGCAGAAGCGCACCGGCCGACTGATCCGACCCAGCGCGATCTACACCGGCCCATCGTCTCGGCCCGCCTCCGCGGTCGATGGCTGGCAGGCCGAATGGGCGCTGCCGGAGACCCCGAACGTCTAAAGCGCGTCCATCGAAGGCTCGGCGGCTTCACGACGTCGATCAGCGCGCTCCTTGCGCACCTTCCACACCACCAGGGCGCCGATCACGATGACCGCGACTATCACCGCGACCCCGCGTCCGACGTACTGCTCCACCCGGTGGTACGACGTCCCGGCCACCCACCCGAGCACCACGAAGCCGGTCCCCCAGACGATGCCACCGGAGGCGTTCCAGGCGAGGAACGTGCGATAAGGCATCCGGGACGAGCCGGCGAGGGCCGGCATCATCGCCCGGAAGAAGGCGGTGAAACGACCGAGGAACACTGCCGAGCCACCGCGACGGCGCAGGAACGACTCGGCGTCGTTGATCCGCTTGTGGTGGCGGCGCATGAACCTGCTGCGCAGGATTTTGGGGCCGAAGAAGTGCTTGCCCACCTCATAGCCCACCGAGTCGCCGACGATCGCGGCCACCACCACCGCGACGATCGCCACCCACAGCGGAACCTTGCCCAGGGACGCCCCCACACCGGCCAGAACCGCGGCGGTCTCACCGGGGACGACGAACCCCACGAAGATCGCGTCCTCGACGAACACCAGAAGCACCACGATCGCCAGGATCAGTCCTGGGGGCATGTTCAAGATCGGGTCGAGGAGGTTGCTCACCGGCACAGTGTGGCTCAGACAGCGCCCTGATCACGATTCGCCGGCCTCAGCACGTCGGCCGCGGCGAGCCCGATGCCGTAGTACCGCGACACCGGAGAGCAGGCGTAGTGCCCGAACGCGGCCATCGGTCGATAGCCGGCGGCCTCGTAGAGGGCGATCGCTTCGGGCTGGGCCAACCCCGTCTCCAACACCATGGCGGCCGACCCCGCCTCGGCCGCGGTGTGCTCCAGGTGGGCCAGGACCGCGCGGGCGATGCCCCGCCCGCGATGGCCGGCCACCACGAACATGCGCTTGATCTCGGTCGCGGGTTCGAGCCCCTCGAAGGCCAGTCCAGGTCGCCATCGCCATGCTCCCGTCGCGACCGGTACCCCGTCGGCGTACGCCACGAAGAAGCGGCCGTGCGGAGGATCCAGCGCACCTGGCTCCATCGGCGTCTCGTCGCGGTTGCCGTAGCGGACGACGTACTCCTGCTGGACGGCCTCGACCAAGAGTCGGGCATCGGGGTCGCAGAACCGGACCTGATCGATCCTGACCGGAACAGATGTCTCTCGCGGCCGATCAGTCACGGGTCTGGACTGTACGCCGAACACCCCGGCACCATCACTCAAGGGGGAACGTGGGCCATAGTCACAAATGACTATTTCGACCCTTGTGGGACGCATGTCGTGATTTCGCCGGCTGATCCCGGGCCAGACCCCGCACGAGTCGAGTGAGAGGATGACGGGAGTGCTGACAGCGTCGTCGGCTGACCCCTCACCTCAAGGACTGATTCGTGAACGACGCCATCGTCATCCCAGACTCGATCAAGCCGGCCGACGGGCGGTTCGGTGCTGGACCCTCCAAGATCCCGGTCTCGGCACTTGATGCTCTTGCTGCCACCGGCACCTCACTGATGGGAACCTCTCACCGTCAGCCGCCGGTCAAGAACCTTGTGGGCTCGGTCCGCTCGGGGTTGGCCGACCTCTTCTCACTGCCTGAGGGGTATGAGGTCGTCCTCGGAATCGGTGGCGCCACCGCCTTCTGGGACATCGCCACCTTCGGCCTGATCGAGACCAAGAGCCAGCACCTCAGCTTCGGGGAGTTCTCCGCCAAGTTCGCCTCCGCCGCGGCCGCTGCGCCTTTCCTCAGCGCCCCGAGCGTCATCACCGCACCCCCCGGATCCGCCGCGGTCGCGGTCGCCGAAGAGGGGGTTGATGCCTACGCCTGGGCCCACAACGAAACCTCGACGGCAGTGATGACCACGGTGCGGCGCCCCGAGGGTGCTGACGAAGCGCTGGTCCTCATCGACGCCACGTCCGGAGCCGGTGGCCTGCCCGTCGACGTCCGCGAGGTCGACGCCTACTACTTCGCCCCGCAAAAGTGCTTCGCCTCCGACGGCGGACTCTGGCTGGCCCTGATGTCGCCGGCCGCCCTGGAACGCGCAGCGCGGATCAAAGCATCGGGTCGCTGGATTCCAGCGTTCTTCGACCTGCCCACCGCCATCGACAACTCGGCCAAGAACCAGACCTACAACACCCCCTCAGTGGCCACCTTGTTCTTGATGGACCAGCAACTGCAGTGGATGAACGCCAGCGGGGGCCTGGACGCGATGGTGGCTCGCACCACCGCCTCGTCGACGGCGCTCTACGGCTGGGCAGAACGCAGCGAGGTCGCCGCGCCGTACGTCGCCAAGCCGGAGGACCGCTCCCTGGTCATCGGCACCATCGACTTCGCGGAGTCCATCGACGCGGCTGCCTTGGCTGCGACCCTGCGTCGCAACGGGATCGTGGACACCGAGCCCTACCGCAAGCTGGGTCGCAACCAGTTGCGGATCTCGATGTACCCGGCCGTGGACCCGGCCGACATCGAGGCGCTCACCGCCTGCATCGATTACGTCGCCGAGCGGCTGTGATCGCTCAGCAGCGCCTGGGCCAAACCCTCGATCTCGTCGTTGAAGGCCACCAATCGGATGTCCTCCACCTGGGTCGGCGTGCGGTGTAGAACCTCGACCGCACAGTCCACCGCATCCGCCAGCGGCCACCCGTAGACACCGGCGCTGATCAGCGGGAAAGCGATGGACGCCGCTGCGAGGTGGTCGGCCAGGGCAAGGGCGTTGGCGTAGCAGGACTCCAGCAGGCCGCGGTCTCGCTCTCCGACGGTCCAGTTGGGGCCGACGACGTGGATGACCCATCGGGCCGGCAGTCTTCCCGCTCTGGTCCACCCGGCAGCACCCGTAGGAAGACCCAGCGGGAAGTGGGAGATGCAGTCGCTGAGGATCTCCGATCCTCCGGCGGCATGGATCGCTCCGTCGACACCGCCACCGCCTCGCATGCGTCGGCTTGCCGCGTTGACGATCACGTCCACAGCGACCGTGGTGATGTCGCCGCGGATCAGGGCCACCCGGTTGCCGGTCATTGCGCTCGCCGTTTGCCGGCCACCGGCCTTTGCGACGTGGCGGCCGCCGCCCGGTGAGTTCGTGGTTTCGGATGGGCCGGGCGCAATTGCTCTGGGGCAGGAATCGGTGCGGCCATCGGCGGCGAAGTGTGAGGAGAGTCGCGTTGGGTCGGGTCTCTCGGCTCGCGGCGACGCCGCGGCGGTGGGCGCCGACGCGGGCGACGCAGACTTGCCGCGATCCACAGCAGGGCGGCGGCCACGGCCACTCCTGCCGACGCGGCTGCGACCAGCACCCAGATCGGTTGATCGGAGACGCGTCCGCTCGGCTCACCCGCTGAGGTCCCGGCACTCGGCGTGGCTGTCGGTGAGGAGGCTGCAGGGGGGCCGGTAATGGTCAGCGCAGACTTGGGCACACTGATCTCCAGAACCGGTTGTTGCACTCCCTGTGAACTAAGCCGAACCCGGTCCTTGGCGCCAACCGAGAGCCCTTCACCCTGCGCCTGGCCGGGCAGCAGGAACTTCCCGCCCGAGGCGAAGTCGGGGAAGGAGAAGACCTGAGCCATCGAGTAGTCACGCAGCAGGAGGTACTTGCCACCCGGGAAGATCGCACCGTCGGTCGGGCTGAAGGGCAGGGTCGCGATCTTCTCCAGTGGGTTGTCCGACGACGTACTCAGGGTGGGCGGTGCGGCGTACACGATGCCGGTCTTGTCCTCCTTGGTGACGATGTAGAGGCGCTGGGTCGCGGGGTCGACGAGCAGCGTCTCGGCGCTGTGGCCCCCATCGGGGTAGCTCAGGGTGTACGCCGGAGCCGACACCTTCTGGTCAGACTCGTCGATCGGGACGTCATAGACCACCACGGATTCGCGCTTGCCGGTGTTGTCGCCGATGTCGCCGACCCACACATGCCCCTTCTTGCCCGGCGAGACTGCCTCCAGGTCGCGGGGGGTACCGAAGTCGGTCGTGCCGACGACGTTGCCGCTCTCGTCGAGCGCGTAGATGACTCCGCGCTTGCCGGTGTCGTTCATCGTCACCATCAGCCCGCCGAGGTCGGCCAGACCCGATGACTGCGTGACCCGTTCGTCTTGGATCGTGAAGACCTCGCGCTCCTTGGCCGCTGCGGGGGCTGCCACCAGGGCGACCAGGAGGAGAGCGATCGAAACCCGGGTCAGCCAAGCGCCCCTCATCGCAGCAGGTCCGCGAGTCGGGGCGTGATCCGCCATGTGGCCACCAGGTCGTCGTACGCCTGGCGGTCGGCGGGCTTGGGGACCGCACCGGAGCGGACCGCACGCAGCAGGCTGTTGCGCGGGGTGTGTTTGCTGTCGACGAACTCGACGACATCGACGCGGTAGCCGCAAAAGCGCAGCAGCTGCGCGCGCAGGGCGTCGGTGAGGGTGTCGGCGAAGCGTTCCCGAACGATGCCGTCGCGGGTCAGCAAGGAGTACGTCGAGGGGGTGGGTGCCCGCCGGAGTTGGGCAGCCACGTCGTGGTGACAGCAAGGCGCCGCCAACACGACTGGTGCTTGCCAGTCGACCGCTCTAGCCAAGGCGTCATCGGTGGCGGTGTCACAGGCGTGCAGCGCTAGGACCACCTCCGGGGCCGGGGCGACGACCACCTCGGAGATGGACCCCTGGATGAACTCCGCGTCCATGGCAAGGCGGTCGGCAAGCGCGCTGTTGTGAGCCAGCGACTGTGCTTTGGCATCGACCCCGACCAGGTGAACCGGAATCCCCCGCGAGGTGAGGAACTCGTGAGCTGCGAAGGTGAGATAAGCGTTGCCGCAGCCCAGGTCGACCACCCGCAGTGGTTCCTGTGCGGTCGGGCGCCTCAACGTGCCCTTGTCGAACGCCCTGGTCAGCGTGGGTTCGAGCAGTCGGAGGAACTCCTCGACCTGCCGATACTTGGCGAACTTGCTCGGCTTGACCTCGCCATCGGATCCGGTGATCCCCAGAGCCTGGAGCACGGGACTCTGCGGCGGGAGCAATCGTTGTTTGACCCGATCATGGGCACGTGGCGCGCTCGTGGCCTTCGGTGCCGGGCCCTCGGTCAACAGCGCCTCGCCCTTCTTGGTTGCCCTGATCTGGTAGGTGCCGGTCGTGGTCTCGACATGCCAGGCACCGAAAGGGTGATCGAGCAGCGCATCGATGGCGTCGCGCGCGGGCTCGCCGAGCGCATAGTTGGCCGTGAACGCCTGGGTCTGGTCGAAGGTGACGATCTGGAGGTGGCGCCCTGCCTTGAGGTCGACGTACCTCACCTCGGCTCGCCGCCAGGGCGACGTACGGCCACGCTGTCGGCCCGAAGCCACCGCCCGGATCAGGCAGGAATCATCGAGGAGCGGGCCCCGCACGCGAGCCAAGGCACGCAACAGGGGCTCGGTCACGGCCATCTATTTCACCAGCGCCGAAACGACAGCGATCAGGATCAGGCCCACCAAGGCAGCGGTGATGATGCGCTGACGGTGGCGGGGATTCATCCTGCGATTCTAGGCCCCAACAGGTCGCCCCCGAACGCATCGAGGGGCCCCGCCGACAGCGGAGCCCCTCGTCATGCATCAAGCTCAGGTGAGCAGGTTCTTGATCGGGTCGATCGCGAAGTACAGCACGAACAGCGCCGCGATGACCCACATCAACGGGTGCAGTTGGCTGGCCTTGCCGCGCACGATCTTGATCAGCACGTACACCACGAAACCAGCGCCGATCCCGACCGTGATCGAGTAGGTGAAGGGCATCAACACGATGGTCAAGAACGCCGGGATGGCGATCTCGAGGTCATCCCAGCTGATCTCCCGGACCTGCTGCATCATCAAGAAGCCGACCAGGACCAACGCCGGCACGGCGGCCTCGCTGGGAATGATGTTGACCAGCGGGGCGAGCACCATCGAGGCGAGGAACAACAGTCCGGTCACGACACTGGCCAGACCCGTCTTGGCACCCTCACCGACGCCGCTGGCCGACTCGATGTAGGAGGTGTT
The DNA here is from genome assembly GCA_937868075.1 of uncultured Marmoricola sp. Taxonomy (GTDB): domain Bacteria; phylum Actinomycetota; class Actinomycetes; order Propionibacteriales; family Nocardioidaceae; genus Marmoricola. The sequence continues at coordinate 63,436 of CALMLL010000121.1, forward strand.
GGACGAGACCCCGGCCAGACCACCAGCAGCCGCAGCGATCGAGTCGACGACCAGGATCCGCTCGGTGTTGGGGGGTGTGCCGTCCTCGTCGAGGAGCCCGGCCTCAGCGCCGATGGCCGTCATCGTGCCCATGGTGTCGAAGAAGTCGGCCAGCATCAGGGTGAAGACCAACAAGATGGCGCCGACCACGCCGATGCGCTCGAAGGAACCAAGAAGGTTGAACTGGCCGAGAGTGTCGAAGTGCGGGACGTCGAACAGCTTCTTGGGCAGGCTCGGCGTGTTGAGGTTCCACCCGGTGGGGTTCTTGCCATCCGGGGTCTGGGGCCCGAGCTTGGCGGCCAACTCCACGATGATCGCGATCACGGTGGTCGCGATGATCGAGATCAAGATGGCGCCCTTGACCTGCTTGACCCATAACACGACCAGGATGATCACGCCGATGACGAACACGAAGGTCGGCCAGCCGTTGAGGAACCCGTTGGTGCCCAACTGCACCGGCACCGGGCCGACCCCGGTCCGGCGTACGAATCCGGCGTCGACGAAGCCGATCATCGCGATGAACAGGCCGATGCCGACCGAGATGGCGATCTTGAGTTCGGCGGGTACGGCATGGAACACCGCGGTTCGGAAACCGGTCAGCACCAGAACCAGGATGACCAGACCCTCGAGGACCACCAGGCCCATGGCGTCGGCCCAGGTCATCTTGGTGGCGATGGAGAACGCGACGAAGGCGTTGAGCCCGAGTCCGGTCGCCAACGCCAGCGGGTAGTTGGCCAGGACACCCATGAGCAGGGTCATCACCCCGGCCACCAAGGCGGTGCCGGCGGCGATCGCCGCGAGGTTGGGCGCAGCCCCGCCGCCGAGGAACTTGCCGTCTCCATCCTTGACGAAGCCGAGGATCAACGGGTTCAGGACGATGATGTAGGCCATCGTGAAGAAGGTGACGACGCCACCACGGATTTCTTGGGCAACGGTCGAGCCGCGCTCACTGATCTTGAAGAAAGAGTCCACGGGCCGTTATCCAACCACGTCGGAGACCTCGCTGCCGACCCCGACTTCCCGCCGACTCCAGAACTCCTCCCGAGGCTGGCTTCCACAGCGTCGGGTGTGGGCTAGATTTGGCGAGTGCCTGCGGACCCCCAGCCCGACGCAGCCCCGGAGCAGCCGACCCCGGTGCAGCAACACGAGATCGGCCGCCGCACCTACCTCATCGCCAACGTGGCCCCGCTCGACGTCGACGGGGTGCGCACCTTGGCCGTCGGCACCGCGATCTGGTTCGCCGCGTTCATCGGACTGCTCCCGTTCTACGGCTCCTTGGAGGCCTCGGGGCGACTGTGGTGGCTGTGGACCTGTGCCGCCGGGACCGGCCTAGGTGCCTGGGGATGGGACTACTGCCGTCGCCGTCGCCGCAACCGCCTAGCCGGGCGCGAGCCGCGGCACTGATCCACAGCACCGGGGCACCGACAGCGTGCGACGGGCCGCGGTGGGGCCTAGAAGGCGTCGAGCTCGGCGTCGTCGCTGATCGTGTCGAGTCGGTGGTCGGGCACCGGGGCCGGCAACTGCTTCTTGCGCAACTGCGCCTCAGAGTGCGCACCGCATCCGTGGGTCAACGCCACGACACGACCATCGGCGTTGGCGTACTCGTTGGCACAGACCGCGAACAGCTCCGACAAGGGGCCGGCCAGCCTGATCATGAATCCACAGGTGGCGCACGAGTGGGCGGCCGACTGTGCCAGCGGCGAGCCCGGGCCGAAGTCGCCGTCGTACCACCTCTGGGCGGCGACGTCGCGGCCCTCGGGGCTGAGCACCCGACCACGGCCGAGACCGACCTCGTCGCTGACCGCCTTCATCTCACTGCGGGTCGTGGTCTCGTCATCACCGGAGAAGTAGCCGGGCACCAGGCGCGGATCGTCCTCGTCGGTGGGGAGGATGTCACCCGGGGACAGGTCGCCGGGCTTGATCCGCTCGCGCCACGGAACCCACGCCGGAGCGAGAATCGCGCGCTCACCAGGCAACAACACGATCTCATCGACCGTCACCGCGTCTGTCCCGGGCGCGTGGGCGATGGTGACCGTCCAGTGCCATCCGGGATAACCGGCCTGCATGCACTCGAAGTAGTGGGAGACGACGCCCTCGCCCTCGGCAACAACACCCAGGGGTTGGCCGACAACTGCGGCCCCCACCTCGTCGATCAGCGCCGCATGGGCAGCCTCGACGGCCCCGGCGGCAAGCTCGTCCAGGGGGTACGCCGACGCGCTCGAAGTCGGAACAGCGCTGATCGTGGCCTCCACGGCTGGGAGTCTACGGTGTCCCTCGCGTCGTGGCGGACCGCACCATCGCCCGGCTCGTAGTGGAGGATTGCTTCTGTGTCCGAGCCCAGCAACCCGCGCCCGCGCCGGATGCGCCAGGTGGCCGCCGGAGCCGGCCGCGGGGTGCGCACCGGGGCACGAGGGGTTTCGCACGGGTCGGCGTTCTTGTGGCGCAAGGCCCGCGGTGCCGCCCGTGCTGATGGCGCCGGCGAATCGGGCTTGTATCGGCTCATCGAGCTGCACGCCTTCAATGCGGGTGGGGACGCTTCGGTGGCGGTGGCCCTGGCCGGAACGATCTTCTTCGCCCAGCCAGGGGAAGCCCGAGGTCAGGTGGCGCTGTTCCTGGGTCTGACCATGTTGCCGTTCGCGCTGGTGGCGCCCCTCCTCGGGCCGCTGCTCGACCGCTTCGCACACGGACGTCGTTGGGCCATCGGGACCACCTTCGCGCTGCGTGCCGTGCTGTGCATCGTCATGGCCGATGCGATCGCGGCCAGCAACGAGGCGCTGCTCTATCCGGCGGCGCTGGGCGCCCTCGTTGCTTCCAAGGCCTACGGGGTGACCCGAGCCGCCGCGGTCCCCAGACTGCTCCCCCACGGTCTGCCGCTCACGCGGGCGAACTCCCGGATCTCATTGGCCGGGGTCGTCGGCGGCTCGGTCTTCGGACCGCTGGCGGCCGGCTTCGCCACGATCGGACCCCAATGGACGCTGCGTTTCGCGTTCGTGGTCTTCGCTGCCGGCACCGTCTTGGCGATCCTCCTACCCGCCCAGGCCGACTCCTCGGTGGGCGAGTCGGCGGTCTCGCTGACCGGCAAGCCGGCGCGTTATCGGGTGCCCTCCTCGATCGTCTTCTCCTGGCGTGCCAACGCCGGTCTCCGCGTGCTCTCGGGCTTCTGCACGATGTATATGGCGTTCCTTCTGCGACAGAACCCGCTGCCCGGCTGGGAGGACCGCACCACGGTGTTGATGGGCCTGGTCATCGGGGCGGCCGGTCTCGGCAACACCGTGGCGATCGGACTCGGTGCGGCAGCCAAGTCGTTGCGTCCGGCCTACATCTGCGTCGCCGCCCTCGTCGCCGACGCCGTGGTCGCGTTGATCGTCGCGGTGTTCTACGGGCTCGCCTCGGCCATCGTCTTCGGACTTGTGGTCGGTCTGGCCCAGGGCATGGGCAAGATCGCGTTGGATTCCCAGATCCAGGCCGAGGTGTCAGAACACGTCCGAACCAGCATCTTCGCGAGGTCGGAGACGCTGCTTCAGTTGGCCTGGGTGCTCGGCGGCTTCATCGGCATTGCGCTGCCGCTGGTTCCCCAGATCGGGCTGGGTGTCCTGGCCGCGCTGATGACCGCGTGGGCCGTGTTCGTGATCGCCAAACGCCCGCTTGCAGACGCAGCCGGAGTTTAGATCTCGAGTTCGTCGGCGAGGCCGCGCAACAACTTGGCCACCGGCTTCGAGGTGCGCGCATCGGGGTGGCGGCCGTTGCGGTAGGACCGCTCGACGCCTTCGAGCAGCTTGATCAGGTCTTCGACGATGCGGACCATGTCTTCAGGCTTCTTGCGCAGGGCAGCGCGCTGATTGGCACTGACCGAGGCCGGCGCCTCGAGGATGCGCACCTGCAGGGCCTGGTCGCCACGACGACCCTGAGCGATGCCGAACTCCACCCTGGTCCCAGGTCGCAACGCGGGAGTGCCCGCAGGCAGGGCGTCCCGGTGGACGTAGACGTCGTCCCCGTCTTCACGGGACAAGAACCCGAAGCCCTTGTCGGCGTCGTACCACTTGACCTTTCCGGTGGGCACAGCTGGCTCCTTCATCGCGTTGCATGGTGCACGTTGCAGCAAGAACCGCCCCCGTCGAAGGAGGCGGTGACCTCGATTCTACGGGCCCGCCGACCAACCGGCCACTCGGTAAAGCCCACCGCCGGCAGTTTCGTCGGCGAACAGCCGATACTGGAGCTTCACCGTGGTTGCAACCCCGTTGAAGCTCCAAGAAACCCAGCACAGCCCCCGGTCGCTGACCATCGGTGTGTCAGCACAATCGTGGTCTACGCCGACGTACGCCGGACATGCTGGTCCAGCCACCCGGGGAACTCCAGCAGGGACGCCAACACAGCATCGGTGCCGGCGTCGCGCAGAGCGGCCTGCGAGCTTCCGCCGGTAAGCACACTCACGCTGAGGATGCCAGCAGCTCGGGCCCCCTCGACGTCGTGGACGTGATCCCCGACGTAGGCCACGGCCCTGTGCCGAGCCAACACCTCACCCTTCTGCGACCCCCACACCCACCCCTCGAGTGCGTCGACATCGAAGCCCAGATGGTCGATGTGCAGTTGTGCATTAGGGGCGTACTTCCCAGTCACCACCACCACGCTGCCGCCGTGGCTGCGCACTGCGGCCAACGCCTCATGGGCACCGGGCAACGCCACCGTCGGCTCGATCGCGAAGTCGGGATACAGAGCCCGGAACCGGTCTGCTGCTGCAGAGACTCGGTCGGCGGGCAGATGGTCGGCGAGCAGATAATCCAGCGGCGGCCCGAGGTTGCTGGTCAGATCCGCGACCGGGAAGTCGACACCCAATTCATCGCCTAGGGCGGTCAACGTCGCGGCGAACCCCGGCACCGTGTCGATCAACGTCATGTCGAGGTCGAAACCGATCACGGGCGCGCGCACCCGGCAGAGAGTACGCCGACCGGACCGACCCGGTCAGCCAGCGTCGAGGGCTGGCCGGTCAGAGGCCCCAAAAGGCACCGCGGAGCCCTGCAGAAGCAAGATAGGAGGCGGCCTGAGAGGGTTCGCGGCGGATGTAGCCGCGATCGAGCCGCCCGGCGTACCAGCCGGTCGCCAACCGCCATAGCGTCGACAGATCCATCACGTAGCCGCGCGTGTGCCCGGTCCGGTCGAGCCAGGCCTCCACACAGGCCTCGTCACAGAAGATGCGCTGGTTTCGGCATGTCACGACGACGTCGTCCCACATGCGCGATGCCGGAACGAGGAAGTGAGCCACCTGCCCGCCTCGGGGTATCTCCGAGCGGGTGAGGTTCCAGGCATGAGGTGCTGCACAGGCCGGGCAGGTGGTGGCCACCACGAGCGAGGGCTCCCACGTCAGCAGATGCGCCATGGCGAAGGAATCCCACGCACACCCGCCCCACCACAGCGTGGCTGTGCCCATCACCGAGAACCCCAGTGGGACAGCCGAGAACGGGTGGGCCATCACGATGTCTCCGGCATCGTCGAGGGCCAGATGACGAGCCACCGCCAACGAAGTCAGCGCCTCGCGGATCTGCTCGGGTGAAGCCGCGAAGCGGTCGGCGAGATCATCGAGGCCGGGCGCGCGTCCGTGCCGGGCGAATGTGGAGTAGACCGCGAGGCGCACGTCCTCGAGGTCGAGGGCCGCAGGATCCATGGCCGCCACAGTAGCGTTCGGCTACTCCTCGTTCGGGGCCCGCAGGCTGAGGCGCCGACGGGCGTAGGTCGTGCCTCCGACGACCAGTCCGATCCCGATCAGAGCGCCGAGGATGACCCCCCAGGGGTAGCGGCCCAAGAACGCGTAGAAGAAGGCCAGTCCGACGGTGACGTAGATGGCCGCCCAGATGGCGCCACCGACCAGGAGTGCGGGGACGAACCGCCGCCCGGGCATCCGCAGGAGTCCGGCCGCGATGTTGACCGCGGACTGCACGCCCACGGTCAGGAAGCTCAAGGTGACCGCGATGGGACCCCATCGCTGTACGACGACCTCGGCTCGCTTGATGGCCGGGCGTTCACCCAGTCCACGACGATCGGCACGCCGGATCCCACGTCCGATCCAATACAAAGCAGCCCCGCGTGCCAGCGCACCGGCATAGAAGAAGGCCCACACCGCAGCGAGGGGCCAGTTCTTCACCCGGATAGTCTGCGGGACGACCCCTCACTGCTCATAACCGTGTCGAAGGTTCAGCTCAGGCCGAGTTCGCGGGCCGAGCGTTCGCGCATCTCGACTTTGCGGATCTTGCCCGTGACCGTCATCGGGAACTCATCGACGATGGTGACGTAGCGCGGGATCTTGTAGTGGGCGAGTTTGCCGGTTGCATAGGCCCGAACCGCGGTCGCGTCGAGTGGATCACGCCCGGCCTTCATCTTGATCCAGGCGCACAGTTCCTCGCCGTACTTGCGGTCGGGGACGCCGATCACCTGGACGTCTTCGATGTCGGGGTGGGCGTAGAGGAACTCCTCGATCTCGCGCGGGTAGATGTTCTCCCCGCCGCGGATCACCATGTCCTTGATCCGGCCCACGATGTTGCAGTAGCCGTCCTCACGCATGACAGCCAAGTCGCCGGTGTGCATCCAGCCGTCGGCGTCGATGGCCTCGGCACTCTTGTCGGGGTCGTCCCAGTAGCCCAGCATCACCGAGTAGCCGCGAGTGCAAAACTCCCCGGTCTCCCCACGGGGCACCGCCTCGCCGGTGAGCGGGTCGACGATCTTGATCTCCACGTGCGGATGCACCCGGCCGATGGTCGCGGTCCGCCGCTCGAGATCGTCGTCGGCTCGGGTCTGGGTCGAGACCGGCGAGGTCTCGGTCATGCCGTAGCAGATGGAGACCTCGGCCATGAACATGTCGTCGACACAGCGCCGCATCACCTCGACCGGACAGATCGCGCCGGCCAACACCCCGGTGCGCAGCGAGGTCAGATCGTGGTGGGCGAACGTGGGGTCGTTCTGCATCGCGATGAACATCGTGGGTACGCCGTAGACCCCGGTGCACTTCTCCGCAGCGATCGTGGCCAACGTGATCTCCGGGTCGAAGCCCGGTGCTGGGATCACCATGCAGGCCCCGTGGGTGGTGCAGCCGAGGTTCCCCATGACCATGCCGAAGCAGTGATAGAAGGGCACCGGAATGCACAGCCGATCCGCCTCGGTGAAGTTGATCAACTCGGTGGTGAAGAAGCCGTTGTTGAGGATGTTGCGGTGCGAGAGCGTGGCCCCTTTGGGATAGCCCGTGGTTCCGGACGTGTACTGGATGTTGATCGGGTCCTCGGCCGAGAGTCCGGCCATCCGCTCGGCCACCGCAGTGGCGGGCAGTTCGCTGCCTTCGGCGATGAGTTCGTCCCAGTCCGTGGTGCCGATGAACACGGTGCGGGTCAGGTGCGGGCACTGGGCGGCAGTCTCAGCGACCATGCCGCGGTAGTCGGAGGTCTTGAAACTCTCCGCGCTGATCAAGAGTTTGAGACCCGACTGGTTGACCGCATAGGAGAACTCGTGGGTGCGGTAGGACGGGTTGACGTTGACCAGGATCGCGCCGATCTTGGCCGTGGCGAACTGGGTGATGGTCCACTCGGCGCAGTTGGGAGCCCAGATCCCGACCCGGTCACCGGCCCGGATTCCGGCCCCGATCATGCCGCGCGCCATCGCATCGACGTCGGTGTTGAGATCGGCATAGGTCCAACGACGCCCGGTGGCGACCTCGACCAACGCCTCCCTCGCGCCGTGCCGCGCGACGGTGCGCTCGAAGGTGGCGCCGATGGTCTCCTCGATCAGCGGCGGGGTGGTCTCTCCGGCGGCGTAGGACTCCATGAGGCGACCGTAGCCCTCGCGGCCGGACCTGCCCAAGCACCCGGCACCTAGGCTGGCAACGTGGAGACTGCGGCGGTGCTGGCACTGATGCAAGACGTC
>CALMLL010000122.1 GCA_937868075.1 uncultured Marmoricola sp.
TTCATTCAGGGCGATGTGATCACCACGACCCGTGATCTCCCCTCCCCCGACCTGGTGATCCTCAATCCGCCGCGACGTGGCGTCGGGGCGCTCACCGAGTGGATCCAACGCACCCGACCCGCGCACGTCATCTACTCCAGCTGCAATCCGGCATCGCTGGCCGGGGATCTTGCGCGCTTGCCCGGGTACGCCGTGGTCGAGGCTCGCGTCTTCGACATGTTTCCGCACACCTCCCATCAGGAGGTCATGGTGTTGCTGGAGACAATGGCCTCATGAGCCCTCGGATCGCGGTCGCCGCCACCGGTGACCAGTCGCTTCGGGCCGGTCTCGACGTCGCAGCGGCCGGCGGCAACGCGGTCGACGCCGCTCTGGCAGCGGCCTTCGTCGCCTTGGCCACTGAACCAGGGCTGGTCAGCTTCGGCGGTGGGGCCTTCATCAATGTCTGGCCCGCAGCGGGCGACCCGGTCGTGGTCGACGGCAACGTCGAGATGCCGGGACGCGGTGCCGACCCCGAGCGGTTCGGCGCGGGCATCCGAGAGATCTGGACCGACTACGGCGGCGGGGTGACGATGCACGCCGGCCTCGGCTCCGCCGCCACTCCGGGGGCGGTGCCTGCGCTCGCGTTGGCTCACCAGGACTATGCGCGTCTGCCCTGGGAGCGGTTGCTCCGGCCCGCGATTGAAGCCGCACATCACGGCTATCCGATGAGTGCTGCCAGCGCCCGCTACCTCGCTTTCGTCGCCGACTCACTCTTCGGGGAGGACGAGGAGGCGCACCGCTTGGTCACCATGCCTGATGGCAGTCTCATCCCGGCGGGCGCGATCACCGTCAACCGCAACCTCGCCGAGACGCTGCGCGAGCTCGCTAGCGAGGGGCCGGCACTGTTCCAGGTCGGTGCTGTCGCCTCGGCATTGGTCGATCTCATGAGCGGCGACCTGCAGACCGGTGGCCTCATCACTGCGGCCGACCTGTCGGCGTACACCCCGGTCGAGCGGGCCGCCCACGTGATCACCGCCCACGACTGGCAGGTGGCCATCAATCCCCCGCCGGCCATCGGCGGGCCGATGCTGGCCATCATGCTCGCGGAGTTGGCCCGCCGCCCGCGGTGGAGTTGGGCCGATGTGATCGAGGTCCAGCAAGCCACCTTGGCGTACCGCCTCAGGGAACACGACTTCTCCACCGACCTGGAACGCGACGGCTTCGCACTGCTCGAAGCGACCGCCGAGCATCGGCTCGATGCGCTGCGAACCTCCTCGGCGACGGTGCACGTCTCGGCCGTCGATGCCGAGGGCACCGCGTGTGCGATCACGATGAGCAGCGGGTACGGCGCCGGCATGTGCATCCCCGGCACCGGGATCCTCCTCAACAACTGTCTGGGCGAGGTCGAACTCAATCGCCGGGGTCTGCATGCGTTGACCCCCGGCACTCGATTGGCCTCCAACATGGCACCCACGACCGGCCGCACTGGCGACGGGCGCGCGCTGGCGATCGGATCACCAGGTGCGGACCGGATCACCACGGCGCTGATGCTGGTCCTCGGGCACACCTGCCTCCACCACCTCGACGTGGGCATGGCGATCAAGCTGCCGCGTGTCCATGTGCGGCACACCGAGGAGGGCTTTCGGGTCGAGCATGAGCCCGATGCCGACATCGCCGCTGCAGCCGCCGCCCTCGGGTATCCAGCGCACTCCTATGAGGGGGCACATATGTACTTCGGCGGGGTCGGTGCCGCTCAACGCAACTCCGACGGCACGGTGCAGGCTGCCGGTGATCAACGTCGTGAGGCCAGTGTGGGAGTCGCCTGATTTTCCCGGGGCCAGGTGTGCTCACGAAACTGGTGCTGCACCGAGGGTGCAACCTCGGTGCAGCACCAGGATCGCGTCTTCGCCGACGAAACCGGCATGATGGCGGCATGGCTCACGCGTCCATTCCAGTTCGCCCCACTCGTCACTGGGGCGATGAGAGTCACGTCGTCCGCGAGGTGTTCGACTGGGCCGCAAACAGGGTGGTCCTCGACACCGATCCCAAGACGACCGCGCGTCCGGCGTCGGAGTTGGCGGCGGCCGCTGGCCGAACCATCACTGCGAACGGCATCGGTGGCACCGCCGCGATGCGGGTCTTCACCGAGGTGTTGGTTCCAGCGACCCGCTCCCAAGACGACCCGATGAACCTCGCCTACATCCCGGCTGCGCCCACCCGAACGGCGATCGCCTTCGACATGGCGACCAGCGCCGCCAACATCTTCGGCGGCCTGTGGGAGGCCGGGGCCGGTGCCATCTTCGCCGAGAACGAGGCGCTGGCGTGGCTGATCGAACTGCTGGACTGGCCCGACACCGCAGCCGGGGTCTTCGCCGCCGGCGGCACCATGGGCAACCTGTCGGCCCTGCACGCGGCCCGATCCGCAGCCCGCCACCGACGCCGGGAGGCGAGCCTGCCGGACAAGCCCGAAGGCGGTTGGGCGATCGCCTGCGCGGCCAGTTCTCACTCGAGCATCTCCTCGGCTGCCGACGTACTCGACGTCGACGTCATCTGGGTGACCGAGAACGACGAAGGGCGCCTCGACGGGCCCGGCCTGCGGGCCGCCATCGGCGACCAGACCGAGCGGGTCTTCGCGGTGGCGGCCACAGCGGGTTCGACCAACGCCGGCATCGTCGACGATCTCGCCAGCATCGCCGACTACTGCGGCGAGACCGGGATCTGGTTGCACGTGGACGGGGCGTACGGCGGCGCTGGGCTGTGCGCCCCATCGGTGCGTCACCGCTATGTCGGGATCGAGCGGGCAGACTCGATGATCGTCGACCCGCACAAGTGGCTCTTCGCCCCCTACGACTGCTGCGCGCTGATCTACCGCGACGTTCGCAACGCCAGGGCCGCCCACACCCAGGTGGCCAGCTACCTCGACACCATCGATCGTGAAGCCCCCAATCCCTCTGACCTCGCGATCCACCTCTCTCGCCGTGCGAGGGGCCTGCCCTTCTGGTTCAGTCTCGCCACCCACGGCACCGACGCCTACGTCACGGCCGTCGAACAGACCCTGAGCACCGCCCGGGAAGTGGCCGAGTGGATCCGTTCCCGGCATACCCTGCGCCTGCTGCGTGACCCCGACCTGACGGTTCTGCTGTTCGAGGTCATGGAGTGGGGCGCCGAGGACTACGCCCGCTGGTCGCGCCGCGCAGCGCTCGAAGGCGACATCTTGTGTCTGCCCACCAAACACGACGGGCGAGTTGTGCTGCGCCTGGCCTTCGTCAACCCGGCCACCAAGGCCGCAGACGTCATTTCGGTGCTGTCCCAGATGAACCGCTGACAGCCGACAACCAACACTCCCCTAGTCTTGGGCCTCGTGAAGCGACTGGCAGCGACCACCTTGACGATCTCGATGCTCCTGCTCTCCGGGTGTGGCAGCGAATCAACCCAGCGAGACGGCACGTACGACCCGCCGAAGGCCGCCGGCTCCGCGTCGGCGACGCCCAGCAGCGACGGCACCTGCGTGTACACCAAGGACCCCAGCGGCCCGGCCTCACGCAAGGTCGACTTCCCACCGGCCACGCCCGCGGTGACAGCCGACACCACGATGGTGATCACCACCAACGCGGGCGCGATCCCGATCACGCTGACCCCCAAGACCGGCCCGTGCGCGGTCAACTCCTTCGTGTCGCTGGCCAAGCAGAAGTACTTCGACAAGACCCCGTGTCACCGCATTGCCGTCGACCCCGGCTTCCAGATGTTGCAGTGCGGGGACCCGACCGGGCAGGGCACCGGCGGACCCGGCTATGTCTTCAACCAGCAGGTCAATGGCTCGGAGACCTACCCTGCTGGGACCATCGCCATGGCCAACACCGGCCAACCCAACAGCGAGGGCTCGCAGTTCTTCCTGGTGTTCGGCGACACCCAACTGCCGCCGCAGTACACCGTCTTCGGAACCATCGACAAGTCCGGCCTCTCGGTGCTGCGCAAGATCGCCAAGCAGGGCATCTCCAAGAGCATGGCCGCCGGCGGTGGCACCCCGAAGAAGAAGGTCGAGATCCTCAGCGTTCGCTGAGGCACCGCGCCCCCGGCAGGTCAGTCGACGCAGTCGGTCAAGATGCGATGCTTGACCAAGGTCGGGAACTTGGCGGCCATCTCCTCTGGCAGCACGTTGTCGGCGACCTTGGTCTCAGGCGCTGTCGATACGACCGCCCCGGACACGATGTACGTCGACTCCCAGATGTCCCACGTCGCGATCACTCCCGGCGGCTCGTGTGCCCGAGCGGTGCGCACCACGATCGAGCCTGGATCTCCACACGCGGCGTCGACGTAGCCGGTGTTGGTGTCCGTGGCCACGAACGCCACCAGCGGGTGGCCCTTGTGGGTGAGTTCGGCGAGGCCATCGTCCCCCGCGCCGAAGATGTGCGTCGCGAAGCCACCTCGAGGGTGGGTCACGGTCACCACGGCGTACTGCGGGCCACCAGGTGCCAATCGCACTGCGCGGACCCGGAACTTGCCAGGCTCTGCCACCGCGGCACCCGACAACCGACCCCCGATGACCGCCACCAACGCCCCCGTGCACGGCAGACCTGGCTGGGTGACGCGGCGCAAGGACTCCGGCTTTCCGTCCCCGTCGAGATCGGTCTTCACCACTTCGGGAGCCTGGGCGATGGCGTCGGCAGAAGCCTCACAGCCCGCGATCTTCGCAGGCGCAGAGGGCTGGCTCGCGGGTGCTCCAGCGACCCCACAGGCAGACAGCGCACCTGCGATCAGTGCCGCTGCCGCGACCTTCGCTAGCCGTATCACGCAGCCCATTGTGCGTTACCGCCCCATGACACCCGCACTAGAGTCGCCCTGTGTCTGACAGCGTTTCCCGCCGCCCGGGTGGCTCTGTGCGCGTGCGGGTCGACGACGTGCGCGAGGCGGGCACGCAGCACCGCGAGGACCGCGTCGTGACCGAGGAACCCCTCGAGATCCGACTGGCCGGCCCAGGAAGCCACTCCCGACAGGTCGTTGTCACGATGCGCACGCCCGGGCACGACTTCGAACTCGCCGCTGGATGGCTCTTCCACGAAGGTGTGATCTCGGGTCTCGATGACGTGGCCACGGTGGCCTACTGCACCGACGCGGACCTGACCGAGGAGGAGAAGTTCAACGTCGTCACGGTCAACGCCCGCCACCTTCGCCGCTCCCCCGCCGCCCGCGGCATGGCGACCTCGGCCTGTGGGGTGTGCGGTTCGGCCGCGATCAGCGACGTCTTCGACCATCTGACGCACGCAGGCGCACCGTCGGTGGGGTCCCCGCTTGAGGGGCCATTGGTTCGGGCCATCCCGACGCGCATGCGCGAGCGCCAGTCCCTCTTCGAGCGCACCGGGGGGCTCCATGCGGCGGCACTGTTCGCCGACAACGGCGACCTGCGGTGGTTGCGCGAAGACGTCGGTCGTCACAACGCTGTCGACAAGGTGACCGGGGCCCAGCTGCTCGAGGGAGTCGAGGTCCTCGGTGGTGTCATCGGCACCTCAGGGCGACTCGGTTTCGAGATCGTGCAGAAGGCGGTCGCGGCTCGACGTACCGCTGTGGTGGGAGTGGGCGCCCCCACGTCGCTGGCTGTCGAACTGGCCCGCAAGGCGGGGTTGGGGTTGGCCGGCTTCGCCAGCACCGATCGTTTCGTGGTGTACGCCGGGAACGACCGCTTCGCGTTGTGAGGGGCTGGCTCCTCCTCGGCGGCGTGTGCTCGGCGGTTGTGTCGGTGGCCTCTTCTAGGTTCAGACCATGCGCGTGCTGCACACCTCCGACTGGCACCTCGGCCGGTCCTTCCACAGGGAGGATCTGCTGGGCAGCCTCGGGGTGTTCGCCGATCACCTCCTCGAGGTCGTGCGCAGCGAACACGTCGATGTCGTCGTGGTCTCTGGCGACATCTACGACCGTGCTCTGCCGGCCATCGATGCCGTCGCTCTGGGCAGCGAGATCTTCGAGCGACTGGCCGCCTCCCGAGCACGGGTCGTCGCGATCAGCGGCAACCATGACTCGGCCCGACGGCTGGGCGCTCACTCCGGCTTGATCGACGCAGCCGGCGTGCACTTCCGCACCGTGGCCGACCAGTGCGACCGCCCGGTGTTGCTCGGCGATGAGCACGGCGAGGTCGCGTTCTACGCGATCCCCTACCTCGAGCCCGAGACCGTGCGCGAGCTTTGGGGCTTGCCTGCCCGAAGCCACCAGGCAGCACTCGATCATGCGATGGCCCGCATCCGCGCCGACCTGGCCCCGCGTGGGGCACGGTCCGTGGTGTTGGCTCACGCGTTCGCCGCGGGCGCCACCCCCTCCGACAGCGAACGTGACATCTCCGTCGGTGGGGTCAACCGGGTCGGCCTGCAGACGTTCTCCGGGGTCGACTACGCAGCACTCGGCCACCTGCACGGCGCCCAGACCCTCTCCGACTCGGTGCGCTACAGCGGTTCCCCGATCGCCTACTCGTTCTCGGAGGCCACCCACTGCAAGGGCTCCTGGCTTGTCGATCTGGGCCCCGGGGGCCTCTCATCCTGTGAGTTCATCGAGGCTCCGGTTCCCAGGGCGCTGAGTCGCCTACGCGGCACCCTGACCGACCTGCTCACCGATCCTGCGTACGACGACCTCGCCGACCACTGGATCGAGGCCACGTTGACCGACGAGACCCGACCCAAGGGAGCCCACGATCGGCTGACCGCACGGTTCCCTCACTTGTTGGTCAGCCGGTTCGCGCACGCCCAGCCACGCCAGCGACTGACGCGGTCCACCGCTGCTCCCGGACTCTCGCCGACGCAGATGACGCTGGAGTTCTTCCACACCGTGCGCGGCGAGGCCTGTGCCCCTGACGATGTGGACGTCATTTCCACGGTGGTGGAGTCGTGTTGTCGCGAGGCCGATCAGGTGGTGGTCGGCTGATGCGATTGCACCACCTCTCCATGACCGCCTTCGGGCCCTTCGCTGATACCGCAGTCGTCGACTTCGACGCGCTGAGTGAGGCTGGCCTCTTCCTGCTGAGCGGACCCAACGGCGCCGGCAAGAGCAGCATCCTCGACGGAGTCTGTTTCGCACTCTTCGGCGCTGTGGCCGGGGACCGCAACCAGGCCGGTGACTTCCACTCCGACCACGCAGAGACCGACGCTGCCCCGATCGTGGAGTTGGAGGCGACCATCGGGGAGCGTCGAGTTCGCATCCGCCGGTCCCCCGCGTGGCAGCGCCCCAAACGGCGCGGCCACGGTCTGACGACCCAACAGGCCGGCGTCCTGGTGCAAGAGCGGCGCGATGGCCAGTGGGTCACGCACACGACCCGCCTCGATGAGGCCGGTGATCTGGTCACCACCTGGCTGGGGGTCAACAAGGACCAGTTCTTGCAGGTGGCGATGCTTCCTCAGGGGGGTTTCCAGAAGTTCTTGACCGCCCCCGCCAAGGAGCGCAAGAACCTTCTCGAGAAGCTCTTCCGCACCACCAACTACCAAGCCATCGAGCAGGCCTTCGCCGAGCACCGCCGGCAGTCGGGCCGAGCCGTCTTCGGGCTTCGTTCTCGCGTCGACCAGGCGTTGGCACGGTTCGGTGAGGCAGCAGGTGTTGAGGTGCCCAGTGACCTGACACAGAACTCCCATAGTTGCTTGATCAGCGGCTCGATGGAGCAGTGGGCCACGACCGTATGCCAGGACCTTCGCAGCACCCACGTGAGCGCGACCCAGGCCGCCGAGGCGGCCGGAGAGCAGTGGCAGGCGGCCCGATCGGCCCACCAGGCGGCGATGGCCCTGTCCAGTCTGCAACAGCGCGGACTTGCAGCCCGGGCCGAGCGCGATCGGCTCGCCGCCAACGAGCCGGCGATGGCAGCACAGCGCATCGCGCTCGACTCCGCGCGGGCCGCTGCCCCCGTGATGGGTCTGATCACGCTGTGGCGCCAAGCCCGCGACAGTCTCCAGCACAGCCGACAGACCTGCGAGCAGGCAGTGGCGGCCGCGCGCACGATGATCGAGGGGGAACTCTCCACCGACAGCCTCCGCGCGGCCCACCAGCAAGCTATTCAACGGGCAGCGCTGGCCCGCGACTTCGTGCCTTCCGAGGCTCGCCTTCGCGAGCTCACCTCGGGGCTGATCGACCTTGCCGACCAGGATGAGCGGCTTCGCGAACGCCAAACGCACTTCGCCGAACTGTTGGCCGCAGCGCCAGAGCAGATCGCCCGAGCCCGAGCTCGAGTCGACCACCTCAACGTCCTCGCCGCCGAACACGACGGCCTGCTCGCGATCACACAGGCGCTGACCGAGCGACGCGAGGTCATCGCCGACATCGCCCGACTCGACCAAGTCATCGAGTCCCAGGAGGGCCTCGTGGGCAGGCTCAGTCTTGCGTATCAGGAGTCCCGCGAGCGGCTCGTCGGCGTACGCGAGGCGCGGATCGCGGGCATGGCCGCCGAACTGGCCACCTCGTTGGCGGTGGGCTGCAGTTGCCCTGTGTGTGGTTCGGCCGATCATCCCCACCCGGCAACCCGCTCGGCCGTGCAGGTCGATGAGGGCGCCGAGGCCGAAGCCCAGCGCGAGTGCGACGAGGCGAGCCTGGCAGTGCAGCTGGCTCGCGAGGAGTTGCGAGGAGTCCAAGCCCAACGCGCCGCGCTCATCGAGCGAGCTGGCGAGGATCACAGTGGGGCCCTCGATGGGCAACTGCTCGACGCCCATGACCAATTGCGAGCAGCCGCCAGCGCCAGCGCCGAACTGCCTGAGGCCGCACAATCCCTCCAGGCCGCGGAGGCGAGATTCGACGACCTCACCCACGCCCACGCCGACGTCACCCAGCGCCTGAGCACTCTGGCCCAGCAGATCGCCACGAGCACTGGAGAAGCAGGGGCGCTGGAGCAACGCCTTGCCACCTTGCTCGCCTCGGGAGATGCCCATGACCTTTCCGGTTTGATCGAGGAGCACAAGGCCCGTGCCTCAGCGATGAGCGCGCTCATCGAGGCGCACTCGGCTCGTCAGCGCGCCCAGGTTGCCTTCGACTCCCTCACCGACCAGGCCACCCAAGCCGCACAGCAAGCAGGTTTCGCCGACCTTGAGGCCGCACAGGAGGCCGCCGTCTCCGAAGAGGCCAGGGCGCACATGCAGGCCGCGCTGAGTGAGTTCGATGCCGCGATCGCAGCCGCCCAAGCCATCATCGACGAACCGGACGTCGTGCTCGCGTTGGCCCAGGAACCACCCGACCTCGGCGCACTGGCGCTCCATGAAGACGCAGCCAGTGAGCGTGCCAGCGCAGCCACGGCCCGCGCTACGGCCACCGAACGAGCCGCCCGCCGCTCGAGGGACCTCCTCGCCGAACTCAGCGATGTGACGGACCAGTTCCGGCCAGCCCACGCTGACTACGAGCGCGCCGTGGAGCTGGCCGCCATCGCCGAGGGCAAGGGCCCCGACAACGAGGCCCGGATCTCTCTGTCTGCCTATGTCCTGGCCCAGCGATTGCGGCATGTGGTGGAGGCCGCCAACGAAAGACTCGGCCCGATGATCGACTACCGCTACCGCCTCGAGCACACCGAGGACCGTCGCGGCGACCGCCAAGGCGGCTTGTCTCTCAACGTCGTGGACGAATGGACCGATGCGGTCCGAGCCCCCACCACCTTGTCGGGAGGCGAGAGCTTCGTGGTCTCCTTGTCCTTGGCCCTCGGTCTCGCCGACGTCGCGACCCGCGAGGCAGGTGGCGTCGAGATCGGCACCCTCTTCGTCGACGAGGGTTTCGGCTCCCTCGACTCCGAGACGCTGGAGCAGGTCATGGAGGGGCTCGACGCCTTGCGCAGTGGCGGTCGTGTGGTGGGCGTGGTCAGCCACGTTCCGCTGATGCGCGACCGGATCCCCACCCGGCTCGATGTGGTCAAAGCGCGCCATGGCTCCACCGTGCGGCTCGTCACCGGGCACGCGACCTGAACCATGAGTAGGTTGTCTGACCATGGCCGCCTCACCATCCTCTGCCCGGCTTGATCACACATTCCTCGAACTCCCCTTGCATCGGCTGGCGGATACCGCCCTGTCCCGCGCCTACGACCTCGGCGCCGATCACGCCGACTTCCGGTTGGAACGCGTCCGCAGCCAACACCTGTCCGCCCGCGACGGAGCCCTTCAGGGGTCGCAGGAAGACGCCGATCTCGGCTTCGCAGTACGCGTGCTGGTCGACGGCGTGTGGGGGTTCGCCGCCACCACGGACATCTCTCGTGATGCCGCGATCACGACCGCGGAAGCCGCTGTGCGGGCCGCCCAGGTCTCAGCGCCGATGTGCAGCACCCGGGTCTCACTGGCGCCCGAGCCTGCCTACCCCGACGTGACCTGGGTTTCCGCGTACGCCGTCGACCCTTTCGAGATCTCACTTAGCGACAAGTCGGCGCTGGTGTGCGACTGGACCAGCAGACTGCTCGCCGGGGCCGGGGTCGAACACGCCGCGGCGTCGGTGGAGCTGGTGCACGAGAACAAGTTCTATGCGGATCTCAGCGGCACCCGGATCACCCAGCAGCGGATTAGGTTGGAGCCCCATATCGAGGCATTCGGGAGCTACGGCGACCTGTTCGACTCCATGGTCGCCCTCGTCCCAGCCGCAGGCCGCGGGTGGGAGTACCTCTCCGACAACGACCTGGTGGACAGCGAACTCGACCGGCTCCCCCACCTTCTGGCCGACAAACTGCGAGCGCCCTCGGTTGCGGCGGGAAGCTACGACCTGGTGATCGACCCCACCAACCTGTGGTTGACCATCCACGAGTCGATCGGTCACGCCACCGAGTTGGACCGCGCACTTGGCTACGAGGCCAACTACGCGGGCACATCCTTCGCCACTCCGAACCACCTCGGCACGCTGGTCTATGGCTCACCGTTGATGAATGTCACCGGTGACCGCACCGTGGATCACGGCCTTGCCAGCGTCGGCTACGACGATGAAGGGGTCGAGGCCCAGTCCTGGGACATCGTCAAGAACGGCATCTTCGTGGGCTACCAACTGGACCGTTCCATGGCCACGTCCCGTTCCAACGGCTGCGCGTACGCCGACTCCCCAGGGCACTTCCCCATCCAGCGCATGGCCAACGTCTCGTTGCAGCCCGACCCTCACGGCCCTGATACCGATGGATTGATCGCCCAGGTCGAGCGTGGCCTCTACATCGTGGGCGACAAGTCCTGGTCCATCGATATGCAGCGCTACAACTTCCAGTTCACCGGACAGCGTGCCTATCTGATCCGTGACGGAGAACTGGAGGGGCAGGTCCGCGACTTCGCCTACCAGTCCACGACGACCGACTTCTGGGGGTCCATGTCCGCGGTTGGCGGCCCCCAGACCTATGTGCTCGGCGGAGCGTTCAATTGCGGCAAGGCACAGCCGGGCCAGGTGGCCGCGGTCAGTCACGGATGCCCGAGTGCTCTGTTTCGAGACGTCCGAGTCCTCAACACGGCCGCCGAGGGAGGTGCCTCATGACCTCCCCCCAGCAGTTGGCCGAGCATGCTCTCGCGCACACCACGTCCACGTCCTGCCTGGTCCTGGTCAGCACCACCCACTCAGCCAACCTGCGCTGGGCCAACAACACCCTGACCACCAACGGGGTCATGGAGTCGGCGACGATGAGCGTGATCGCCATCAACGGCGCCCAGGTGGCATCGGTGTCGGGGGCAGCTCATACCACCGAGCAAGTCGAACAGTTGGTGGCTCAGGCAGATGCCCAGGCACGAGTGGCGGCGCTGTCCGAGGACTGCCAATCCCTCGTCGTTCCGCCGGCAGGGATGGATCTTGATACCTGGGATCTCACCCCGGGGCAGACCTCGATCGATGTGTACGCATCGTTCGCGCATTCGCTGGGCGAGGCGTTCTCGACCGCGCGCGCAGCGGGCCGCATCCTCTACGGGTTCGTCAACCACGAAATCACCACCACCTACCTCGCCTCGAGCACTGGGTTGCGACTGCGTCACGAGCAGCCGACCGGTCACTACGGCTGCACCGGCAAGACCGCAGACCTGACAGGCAGTGCCTGGGTTGGGGGTGCCACCCGGGACTTTCACGGGGTGGATGCCCGACTTCTCGATGCCACCCTCGGGGCGCGCTTGGCCTGGGGGCTGCGGCGTGTGGAGTTGCCTGCCGGCCGCTACGACACGGTCCTGCCACCGTCAGCCGTGGCAGACCTGATGATCGGCGCCTACTTCAGTGCCGGAGCAAGGGTGGCCCATGAAGGCCAGTCTGTGTACGCGCTGCCGGGCGGCGGTACCAAGGTCGGCAAGCAGATCACCGGCCCAGGGGTGACCCTCGTCTCGGACCCGGCCTACCCCGGCTTGGAGTGCGCCCCCTTCGTGATGACCAGCAGTTCGGGCAACGACTCCAGCGTCTTCGACAACGGCCTGCCACTGGCACGCACCGAGTGGATCCGAGATGGTCGGTTGACCGCACTCATCCAGACGCGGCACAGCTCGACCCTGACCGACCTACCGACCACGGCGGCGATCGACAATCTGGTGCTGAGCGTCGAGGGCGCCAGCGGCGACGAGATGGACCTCGTGCGCTGCGTCGACCGGGGGTTGTTGCTCACGTGCCTGTGGTACATCCGCGAGGTCGATCCCCAGAGCCTCCTCCTGACCGGTCTCACCCGCGATGGCGTCTACCTCATCGAAGGCGGCGAGATCGTCGGAGCAGTGAACAACTTCCGCTTCAACGAGAGCCCCATCGATCTGCTCAACCGGATCCACGCGGCCTCGGCCACCCAACCCAGCTTCTCCCGTGAATGGGGTGAGGACTACTTCTCCCGCACCGCCACTCCTGCGTTGCGCATCTCTGACTTCAACATGAGTTCGGTCTCCCAGGCGCTCTAGAGGCGAGGCGTACGAGTGCCTTCCCTCGTGGCGGTTCGGCTGCCTTCTGGGGGCGTCACAACGTGACACCACCTGTCACGCCCAAGGGCTGAGAGGACCATCACGAAGGAGCCCCCATGAGCGCCAACACGATCGCATCACCCCACGTAGTCCAGCGCCTGGCCGACGAGTTCGTCGGCTTCCTCGAGACAGGAGACGCCCCGGAGGGGATGTTCGCCGCGAACATGTTCTTCGACTTCACCATGCCGCTGTGGCGCCTGCAGACCGAGACCGCGGCCGGCGCCGTCTCCATCCGCCGGGGTGGGCACCCCGGTCCCAGCAGGATCGCGGTACGTCGACTCGACCCGCTGCCTAGCGGGTTCCTCATGGAGGTCGAGGAGTTCTGGGAGGATCGCGGGGAGCAGTGGTACTGCCGCGAACTCATGCGGGCCGATGTCGACGGCGAAAGCATCGTCGACCTCAGCGTCTACTGCACCGGCGACTGGGATGCGGCACGCGTGGCCGAGCACGCCGCTACCGTGCACCTGCCGCGGCCGTAACCGGGGAACTCCGAACCCGGAGGCGGCCATGCCGTCCCTACTAGGGTGAGGCCCGTGGACCTCCCCCGGGAGCCGAGCGGCTACGAGCGCTACCACGAGGCGCGCGCCCGCGCAGATGTGGAGGCGATGACCGCCATCGCTCTCGACCTCGCTGCTCAGGCCCAGTTCAACCTTCAGCCGGGTTCACTCCCCGCGCTGTTGCACGAGGTGCTGACTCGTACCGAACCGCCTTCTCGTACGAGGGTGGAGTGCGCCCTCGCCCGAGTATGGGCGTACGCCGGCGAACCCTCCCGTGCCCGACCTTTCGCGCTGGCTGCCCTTGAGTCCGCCCGCGACATGGGTGATCGCGATCTACAGGCCGAGGCACTCGATGCGCGGCTGTTGACCTGTTGGGGTCCCGACGACCTTGCCGAGCGCAAGTCCATCACCCACGAGTTGGCCGAGCTCGCGGCGTACCTCTCCCCGCTGAGGCGGATGAATGCCCACCTGTGGCGCCTGACCACCTCCCTGGAGGTGCTGGATGCGGTGACGACCGAGCGCGAACTGCGGGCCCTGGAGGCGCTGGCCCACGAGACTGGCGACGCCCGGATCAGGTTCTACGCCGACTCTCGCCTGGCCATGAGAGCGCTCATGGTCGGCCACGCAGACCTCGCGACTGAGCTTCGGCTCAACTGCCAACTCTGGGCCACCGAATGCGACGAACCCGACGCGGTCGCTGTCGACCACGCCTTGGCCGCCGGTATCGCCCGGCTGCGGTGCGACACGACAGCCCTGGCGCTGGAAGCAGAAGCCTTCGAGGAGTTCGGCACGGCTCAGGGCATCACGTCGGTCATCGCCGAGTCAGCCTCACTCTGGCTGGCCGCAGGCCACCCGGGCCGAGCCGAGGCCATGGCCGAGCGAGCGCTCCAAGGGGGCATCGCTGGGCTCCCTCGTGACGTCGACTGGCTACCCGTCGTGGCAAACACCACTCAGGTCGCGTGTGCCACCGGGAGACGTGACTGGGTGGAGCAGGCATACACAGCGCTGGCCCCGTTGACGGGACGGGCTGTGATCGACGCCGGCGCGGTCGGCTTCCACGGGGTCGTCGAGCACCACCTCGCCCGGTGCTCCAGCGCGTTGGGCGACCAGAAGAGCGCGGAGGGGCAGGCACTCAGGGCCCGCTCCCTCTATCGCCGCGTGGGAGCGCACGCGTGGGAGGAGCAGATCGACGCCGACCTGCGCGACCCTCGGCCCCCGACCGTCGGGGGACCATCACCCTCACCCGGAGCAGACGAAGACTCCACGGCCCAGACGACTTACTGGCTCACCCCTATAGGCGACGGATCCTGGAAGGTCGGACCGATCGACGCACCTGTGCTGCTGCGCCATCTGGTTGGCCTGGGCTACCTCCACACCCTGATTTCACACCCTGGAGTCGAGATATCGGCCCTGGGACTGAGCGGCGCGGTGCCGGGTGAGGCCTACGATGCCACCCCGCTCGATCCACTTCTGGACGACCGCGCGCTCGCCGAATTCCGGCGCCGGCTAGCTGACATTGACACCGCGCTTGATCATGCCGACGCCTCCGGCGATGCTGCCACCGCCGCCGTCCTCACCGACGAACGCGACCAGATCCTCGCCCATGTGCGCTCAGCACTCGGACTCTCCGGCCGGGCCCGAAGTTTCGGCACTGACGCCGAGCGGGCACGAGTTGCCGTACGTCGGGCCATCAGGACCGCTTTCGACCGACTCGCCGAGGTCGACTCCCGGATGGCCGAGGTACTTCGAGGAGAAGTGACGACCGGTTACCGGTGCTCCTACCGTCCGCTGGTCGGTGTCACCTGGAGGTTGGTTTAGGAGAGCCGCACCCCACGCCGAGGCGGTTCAGCGACCCCCGGGCACCGGCGACTCCGGGTCGTACGCCGACCGGGTGAACAGATAGGTGTCGAAGTGGAAGTAGGCCACGCTGCCGTCCTCGCCCCTCACCACGTCGAGGGGGACGTCAAGTGAGTCGACCCACTGACCTTCATCGGTGAGTCGGAAGGTCTCCAGTTCGTCATCGGGACGAACCGAGCGGAGCGTGAGTTCGCCCATCGACCACGTCGCTTCATAGAGCCGATGACCCCAGAACCAGTGCCCCACCATCGCCTCGGCTGCGGCAGGCACGTCGGTGGTCGGCTCCCATGGACGCACCGGTCGAACCGGCTCGGCGGAAGCGGTCTCCAACAGCGCCCCGGCAACGTCGTTGGGCGCAAGGCCAATAGTGGCGTTGGCCAACACGATGGCGGCCGTGTGGCGGCCGCGATCGACCTGAACCTTCGCCATGAAGCCGGGCATCGTGCCGGTGTGGCCGACCAAAGTGCCGCTGCCGCCTGGGACAAGGTGGAATCCCCAGCCATAAGTGCCTCCGGGTGCATGCGGGGCAGCCATCCGGGCCACCCACCCCGCGTCCAGCACGTCGGGGTGCCCATTGATGATGAACCGCGCCAGCTTCGCCAAGTCACTCACGGTGCTCCACAGCTGGCCGGCCGGCGCCATCGCCCCGGTGAAGCTGTCGGGCTCTGGGTGGATGGTCGCCCGGAAGTGGTCGACTGAGTATCCGATCGCTCGGGGAGGCTCGGGGCGAAGGGTCGTCCTGGTCATTCCCAGGGGTTCGAGCACCTCGCTCCTGACCAGGTCCCACCACGGCCGACGACGTACTCGCGAGACCGCCTCGCCCAGGAGCCCGAAGGCCAGATTGCTGTAGAGCAAGAGGTCTCCGGGTTCGGCCAGTCGCCGCGCATGCAGATTGGCCGCCACAAGAGCCGCGAAGTCACCACCTTCGCTGCGTTCCCACCATGGGCCTAGGGGCTCAGCCGCAACTCCCCCACTGTGCGAGAGCAGGTCCGCCAGGAGCGTGTCGGCGAAGGGCGCCTCCGGGACCACCTCCGCCAACCTCGAGCCAAGGTCCAACAGGCCGTCTCTCACCGCCCGGATCACCACAACAGCCGTGATCGATTTGGTGATGGAGCCGATGCGGAACTGGGTGTTGGCCGGGTCCACACGGGCACCGGAGCACCCACTCCACACCAACTCGTCCTCGATCAGCACACCGCCGACAAGGGTGGGAATGTGTCCCTCGGCCTGAGCGACGTCGAGGACCCGTTGGAAGGCAGCCTCGCGGCCCTCGCTCACGACTCGAAGGCCTCGGGTGGTGGGCAGGTGCAGACCAGATGCCGGTCACCGAAGGCGTTGTCGATCCGACCAACCGGTGGCCAGTACTTGTCCGGGTCGACGCCGGCAGGGAACGCCGCGGTCATCGCGTCGTAGCCCAGGTCTCCCAGCACAGCGGCAGCGGTGTGCGGTGCTCCGCGCAGCGGGCAGTCCTCAACGTCCCACTCCCCCGACGCCACCCGGTCGACCTCGCCCTTGATCGCGATCATCGCGTCGCAGAAGCGGTCCAACTCGGTGCGGTCTTCGGACTCGGTCGGCTCCACCATCAACGTGCCGGCCACCGGGAAACTCATCGTGGGAGCGTGGAACCCGTAGTCGATGAGCCTCTTGGCCACGTCGTCGACGCTGACGCCGGTGTCCTTGGTCATCGGCCGAAGGTCCAGGATGCACTCGTGTGCCACCAGGCCCGCGTTCCCGGTGTAGAGCACTGGGAAGGAGTCGTGCAACCGGGCGGCCACGTAGTTGGCCGCCAGCACCGCGCTGGCCGTGGCCTTCGTCAACCCCTCAGCTCCCATCATCGCGATGTAGGCCCACGAGATCGGCAGGATCCCGGCCGACCCGAACGGCGCCGCCGAGATGGGGCCGATGCCGCTGCGCTTTGCCTCATCGGGGTGAGCCGGGTGGCTGGGCAGGAAAGGTGTCAGGTGGGCCCGGACGCCGACCGGGCCGACGCCGGGTCCGCCGCCGCCGTGCGGGATGCAGAACGTCTTGTGCAGGTTGAGGTGGGACACGTCGCCACCGAAGGTGCCGGGGGTGGCGTAGCCGAGGAGGGCGTTGAGGTTGGCCCCGTCGACGTACACCTGGCCGCCGGCGGCGTGCACGGTCTCACAGAGCGTGGAGATGCCCTCTTCGTACACGCCGTGCGTGGAGGGGTAGGTGACCATGATCGCGGCCAGGTGGTCAGCATGCTCGGCGCACTTGGCACTCAGGTCGTCCAGGTCG
Organism: uncultured Marmoricola sp.; assembly: GCA_937868075.1. Classification (GTDB taxonomy): domain Bacteria; phylum Actinomycetota; class Actinomycetes; order Propionibacteriales; family Nocardioidaceae; genus Marmoricola. The sequence goes on from CALMLL010000122.1 coordinate 17,465, forward strand.
ATCTCGCCGGTCGCGGTGGCCTTGACCACGACCACCCGCATGCCCGCCATGACCGCAGATGCGGCGTTGGTGCCGTGGGCCGAACTTGGAATCAGGCAGACGTTGCGCTGGTCGTCGCCGCGGGAGTGGTGGTACCCGCGGATCGCCAGCAGTCCTGCCAACTCGCCTTGTGAGCCGGCGTTGGGCTGGATGGAGACCTGGTCATAGCCGGTCACCGCTGCCAGCCAGGATTCCAGGCTCTCGATGAGTTCGTGGTAGCCGCGGGCATCCTCGGCAGGTACGAACGGGTGGAGGTCGGCGAAGCCGGGCAGGCTGATCGGTTCCATCTCGGTGGTCGCGTTGAGCTTCATCGTGCACGAACCCAGCGGGATCATCCCCCGATCGAGGGCATAGTCCCTGGCGCTGAGCCGGCGCAGATAGCGCAGCATCGCGGTCTCGGAGTGGTGGGAGTTGAACACCGGGTGGGCCAGGTAGTCCGTCGAACGCCGAAGCAGCGTGGCGGGCTCCCCGCCACCGGCCTGGGCGTCGAGTCCGAAGGCCTGCAGAACCAGTGCCAGGGACTGCGCCGTGGTGCGCTCGGAGCAGGAGATGCCCACGGTGGTCGCGTCGATGCCACGAAGGTGGATGCCGAGGTCGCGAGCCGCCGAGACCACCGCAGAGGCGTCGTCGACCCGGACCGCGATCGTGTCGAAGAAGTCCGCGTGGACAACGTGGAGCCCACCGGCGCGAAGCGAGGCCGCCAGGTCGTGGGCATGAGCCTCGACCCGCTCGGCGATCGCGCGCAGTCCCTGGGGGCCGTGATAGACCGCATACATCGACGCCGCCACCGCTAGGAGCACCTGAGCGGTGCAGATGTTGGAGGTGGCTTTGTCACGGCGGATGTGCTGCTCGCGAGTCTGCAGTGCCAACCGATAGGCGGGGTTGCCGTGGGAGTCCACCGACACGCCGACGAGCCGCCCCGGCATGTGCCGCTCGAGGCCTTCGCGCACCGCCATGAACCCGGCGTGCGGGCCACCGTAGAAGAGCGGCACGCCGAATCGCTGGCTGGAGCCGACCGCGATGTCGGCGCCCAGGGTGGCCGGTGACTCCAACAGCGTGAGGGCTAGCAGGTCGGCGGCGACGACCGCGAGAGCGTTGCGCTCGTGCGCTTGCTCGATCACGGTGCGGGGATCCCAGAGCGCCCCAGAAGCGCCCGGGTACTGAACGAGGACCCCGCACAGCGTCCCTTCGGGAAGGCCCTGTCGCAGATCGGCAGTCACGACGTCGATCCCCATGGCCCGCGCTCGGGTGCGGACCACCTCGATCGTCTGCGGCAGCGCATCCTGGTCGACCACAAAGGGACCGTCGGCCTTGCGGTTGGCCCGCCTCACCAACGTCATCGCTTCGGCCACAGCCGTGCCCTCATCGAGCAGGGAGGAGTTGGCCGTGGGCAGCCCGGTGAGGTCTCCGATCAGGGTCTGGAAATTGAGCAGCGCCTCGAGGCGACCTTGGGAGATCTCTGGTTGGTACGGCGTGTAGGCGGTGTACCAGGACGGGTCCTCCAGCACGTTGCGGCGGATGACCGCCGGGGTGATCGTGGCGTGGTAGCCCACACCGATCATCGGCTCTAGCGGGTTGTTGGCTGCCGCCATCGCGCGCAGAGCAGCTGCGGCCTCTTCCTCACTCATCGCCGGCGGAAGGGCCAGCGGGGTCGACGTACGGATCCGCGGTGGGAGCGCGGCATCCATCAAGCCGTCGAGGTCGGAGTAGCCCAACAACTCGAGCATGGCTTGCTGGGCAACGGCTCCAGGACCGATGTGGCGGTCGACGAATTGTGGCGCAGGCGTGGTCACGTGGGCTCCCAGTGTCGTGGCCGTCAAAGACGGCACTGGTCCCCATCAGTCAGCGGACGCCTTCTGAGTCGCCACCCTCACGCGGTCCGGGCGCCTGAGAGGTTCCGGGGAGTTGTTGCCCCTTCGGCGCTCCGCTCGGGGCGAAGTCTCTCCCGCGCGAGGTTGTCAGCTAAAGCCAAAAACTACCAGCCCCGCGCACTTCCACGAAGGGAAGCCGCGGGGCCGGTTGGAGAAACGTGGATCAGCCGATCATCTTGGCGCGCCGACGGGCGGCAAGTTCGTCGGAGGTCTCGGTGTGGTCCTCGGCAGCGCGCTCGCTGGGCAAGGTGGACAGCGAACCCTCGATCTCGCGCCACACCCCGCCGATCGCGATCCCGAACACGCCCTGCCCGCCTTGCAACAGGTCGATGACCTCGTCGTTGCTGGTGCATTCGTAGACGCTGGCGCCATCGCTCATCAAGGTGACCCGGGTCAGGTCGTCGGTACCGCGCTCGCGCAGGTGCTGCACTGCGGTGCGGATCTGTTGCAAGGAGATGCCGGCATCGAGGAGTCGCTTGATCACCTTGAGGATCAAGATGTCCCGGAAGGAATAGAGCCGCTGGGTGCCCGAGCCGGTGGCACCGCGCACGGTGGGCTGCACCAAACCCGTGCGAGCCCAGTAGTCGAGTTGGCGATAGGTGATGCCGGCCGCGTTGCAGGCCGTCGGACCGCGATACCCGAGGTCGCTGGGCAGCGGAGAGACATCATCGGTGAAGAGCAGACCCTGCTCTTCGGCCGCGGCAGCGGCGGCCTCGTCTTGTGCCGAAACTCCGGACACGACGCCGTTGACCAGATCACTCACGGGCTTCTCCATCGGCTACTTCGTGGTCGAACGTAACTCTGCGATGCCGTTTGCGGGCCTGCCGGGAGGCAGGTCACAGCCATGGAGTTACAACGAAGACACTCGTAAAGATAAAGCTCAGGTTGAGACTTCACCAACACCGCAGATTCAACGGCGTGTCGCAACTCTCAAGTTCTACTAGAGGGTTAGCTCTCGCCAGGCTCCGTGCCAGCTTCGAAGTCTTCGGGGGAAACGTGGTCGAGAAACTCTCGGAACCGCTCCACCTCGTCGTCCTCTCCCCCGTCCTCCTCCTCGGATTCGCCCACGGTGATCGCCGCCGTGTCCAGGAGCTCGTCGCTGCACAGGATCGGGGTCCCCAGCCGCAGTGCCAGCGCGATCGAGTCCGAAGGGCGAGCGCTGACCTCGACACCGGAGCCGAAGGCGAGGGTCGCGAAGAACACCCCATCCTTCATGTCGGTGATGTGAACCGCGTGCAGTGACTGGCCGGTGGCCTCGATGACGTCCTTGAGCAAGTCGTGGGTCAGCGGTCGCGGCGGAACGACGCCTTGTTGAGCGAAGGCGATCGCGGTGGCCTCCACCGCACCGATCCAGATCGGGAGATAGCGCTCACCCTCACGCTCGCGCAGGAGCACAATCGGCTGGTTGGACGGCACCTCGACGCGTACGCCGACAACCTCGACCTCTCGCATGCCATCAAGACTAGTCCGGGACCTATCGCAGGTTGCGCAGCGCTGCCCGCACCAAGGAGGCGTGCAGGCGCACCGATAGTGCAGCAATGTCGGCGACCGCTTGGGCGGCACGGCCTTCGGCTCCCTCTTCGCGACTGCGCCGGATCGGGGCGACCACCTGCTCGACCAGACCGATCTCGCGATCTGCGGCGGTCCGGAAGGCTCGCAGGTGGCGGGGCTCGATCCCGAACTCGGCGAGTTGGCCTGCAGCGCGTGCGATGACTACCGCATCGGCGTCGAAGTGCGAGGTGCCCGGGCGGGTCTTGACCAGTCCGTAGGCTTCCAACTCGGCCAGCACCTCCTCGGTGATCTCGGCGGTCTTGACGAGTTCTCGCCGCGAGACCCGGACATCGGAACCCATGGGCGCGAAGGCCTCCGCGGTGGGCAACCCGTCCGGAGCCAGCACCACCCGTGGTGCACCCAGCATCCCCGGAACTTCCAGGCCTCGATCCATGGCGTCCAGGTGCTCGCCGATGACCTTCAACGGAAGGTAATGCTCCTTCTGGGCGCGCAGGATGTAGCGCAACCGCTCCATGTCCTGCTCGGAGTACTTCCGATATCCGGCGGGAGTCCGCTCGGGTTCGACCAGACCCTCGCTCTCAAGGAACCGGATCTTGGACTCCTTGATGTCGGAGTCGGGGAACTCCTCACGGAGTTGAGCCAGCGCCTGCCCGATGCTGAGTCGGGCCCGAGAGGCCGGCACGTCAGGAGTCCGCAGAGTCACCGGCAAAGAAGACCAGCCGGAACTTGCCGATCTGGACCTCATCGCCATTGTGCAACTCGGAGGACTCGATGCGATCCCGGTTGACGTAGGTGCCGTTGAGGCTGCCGACGTCGGTTACCGTGAAACCGTCGCCCTGGCGGGTGAACTCGACGTGACGCCGAGAGACGGTGATGTCGTCGAGGAAGATCTCGCTCTCCGGGTGACGACCTGCGGTCACAAGGTCCTGATCGAGGAGGAAGCGACTTCCAGCACCCGGGCCCCGGCGTACGACGAGCAGGGCACTGCCTCCGGGCAGCGCGTCGACCGCGGCCGCGTCGTCATCTTCGAGGAGGGCCCGCTCCTCGGACTCCTGGGAACGGATCGGGGCGCCGAAGGTGATCGTTGCCGAGGTATCGGTCGGCAGCGACTCCGCAGCCGCAGGGGCTCCCGATGAGGGCGCGTCCACCGCCACCAGGCGGGTGCCGCACTGTGCGCAGAAGTTGGCGTCGTCCGGGTTGCGGTGACCGCATTGGGTGCAAAACGGCATCGGTGATGCGCCTCCTTCGTCGAGAACCCTCAACCACAAGTGCAGGTTGACGGGTCGTGCAGAACCTATCAGCCGAAGGTGAAGTCGGGGTAGCCGATTGGGCGCCCGATCAGCCCTCGATCAGCGCCTGGTAAGCGGCCGCGTCCAGCAGGGAGTCGGTGGCTGAGGCGTCAGAGGGGACGATCTCGAAGAGCCAGCCTTCGCCGAAGGCGTCGGAGTTGACCAATTCGGGAGCATCGTTGAGCGCCTCGTTGACCGCGACGATCTCGCCGGCCACCGGGCAGTAGACCTCGCTCACGGACTTGGTGGACTCCAACTCGCCCACCGCGTCACCGACTGCTGCCGTCGTGCCCACGTCGGGCAACTGGACATAGACGATGTCGCCTAGTTGCTCTTGGGCGTAGTCGGTCACGCCGACACGGATCGAGCCCTCAGCGCCACCCGGGGTGCGCAGCCACTCGTGCTCATCGGTGTACTTCAGATCCTGCGGAATCACCCTTGCTCCTTTGATTGACGCGACGCACTGGTCGCAGGCTACTGGCCCTCGACCGATTCTGCGTAGGTGGGGTTCTTGGCCGCCACGACCGAGTCGACGACGACTTTGTCGAGCCGCTCGATCTTGACCGTGCCCTGGTCGGACTCCACGTCGAAGGTGAACCCGCCGGGCACCTGCAGCGCCGGGGCGAGCGTGGCCGGGTCGCCGATCACATCGATGACGTACGGCGTGGAGAGTCGGCGCCCGTCGATGATGAGGACACTGCCGTTGGCGTCGAACCAGCTGGAGGCCACCACCCGGACCGAGTCGTTGAACTCCATCGCTTCGGCGCCGGCGTCACGCAACTCCTCGACACCGTCGAGCAGGTGATTGAGGGTGAGGCGGCCGGCCGGGTTGGTGATGGTGATCCGCAAACCAGGCCCCTGCGCCTGGATCGTCCCGGCCAGGATCCCGAGGGTCTGGGCCTCCTGTTTGGCGGCCTCCACGGCGGTCTGGGACTTCTGGGTGCTGTTGAGAAGGCGCTGGCGATCGGCCTGCAACCGGTCCACCTCCTCACTGGCCCTGCGGTTCTCCACGGTCAAGCCGTTGAGCACCTGGACCAATTCGGAGGCGCGGAGGCCGGCGTAGGCGTCGCGGCTTTGATAGGCGCTGACCTGGGTGACCATCGCGAAGCCCAGCAAGCCCACGAGGAGGCCCACCAGCAACTGCCCGCGCGAGGGCCGCTTGAGCGCATTGAGGACCAACTTGCGCGGATCGGGCCGCGACAACGGGCTCATGCGCCCAGGATGTGGCGACGGATGGCGGCCACGTTGGAGAAGATCCGGATGCCCAGAACCACGATCACGCCGGTGGCCAACTGCGGGCCCACCCCGAGTTTGTCGCCGAGGAAGACGATGAGTGCGGCAATGACCACGTTGCTCACGAAGGAGATCACGAAGACGCGATCACTGAAGATGCCGTCGAACCAGGCGCGGGCGGCGCCGAAGACCGCGTCGAGGGCGGCGACGACCGCAATCGGCAGGTAGGGCTCCAACCACAGCGGGACGGCCGGTTTGAGAACGAGTCCGAGAATCACCCCGACGATCAGCCCGAGTACCGCGATCACCGTGCGCCGTCCTTTCGTGGTCGAGCCGAGCGCAGGGCTTCGACATCAGCGGCCGGGAGCCGCAACCTGGTTTCAGTCTTGATCTGAAACGGCATGTTGAAATGCTTTTGTACCGCCATGAACGAGGCCCCGCTGACCGTTTGGGCGAATCGTGACGGCAATGTGTCCGGATTGCCGATGGCGGCAACGACGTACGGCGCCGAGAGCGAGGTGTAGTTGACGGTGATGGCGCTGCCTGCGTGCCGAATGGCGGTTCGTCCGGTGAGCCGTTGCCCGTTGATCGCGATCGCCTCGGCACCGGCTTCCCACAACCCGTTGACAACGCGCTGAAGGTCCTTGTCGAGAACGTGACCGTCTCCGTTGGCGGTCGGGGTGCCGTCGTTGACGGTCAGCCTGACGCCGCTGCCGGTCACCTCGGTCGCCCCCGACAACAGTGTCAGAGTGCGCAACTGGCTGCGGACCCCCGATGTGGCGGCGTTGCCGGAGAGGAACTCCTCTTGCAGTTTGGCGTTGCCGGCGGTCAACTCCGCTATCGCAGAGCGCCTGGCGCCCAGTTGATCGCGGGCTTCGTTGATCTGGGCGATGAGGTCACGACGGCCGGCCTCGTCGGCGGCCGCCGTCCGACTCGTCTGCGAAGAGGCCACGACAACCAGCAATCCGAACAGCAGTAGGGCCATCGCCGCCCAGGTGCCGAGGCGGCGAGCACTCTGAGGCTCGGCGCCGTCTCTTTCAGCCACCCGGGCGTAGTCGTCCTCCACGGCATGCCGCATCGTGTACTCGAGCAACCCCAAGCGGATCCGCTCGTCGTGTTGCTCAGTGGGAGTCGACATGCTGGGTCCGGGTATCAGGCTCGTGGAGCAAGATGTAGACCTGGTAGGCGTAGAGGATGCCCGCCCACCAGTAGAGGCCCAGCCCCCAGATGGTGAACGCCCATCCGAACACCAAGGCCAGCTGGTTGATGGCCGCCGTGCCTTGCCCGAGCAGGAGGAGTGGGAAGGCATAGAGAAGGTTGGCGGTGGCCGCCTTGCCCAGGAAGTGCACCGGTAAGGCGGAGTAACCCCGACGCCGCAGGAAGGGCACCAGGATCCACAACAACGCGTCGCGAAGTGGAGCCGCGATGGCCAACCAGAGCGGGATCATGTCGCGCAAGAACAGCCCGATCACCGCAGCCAGGATGTAGAAGCGGTCGACCACCGGGTCGAGGACCTGACCCAGCTTGCTCTGCTGGTTGAGTTTGCGGGCCAGATAGCCGTCGAGCCAGTCGGTGAATCCCATGACCATCAACAGGGCCAGCGCCCACCCGTCGGCGTGCGGACCGAGGACCAGCCACAGGAACACTGGTACGCCGGCCAAGCGGGCAAAGCTCAAGATGTTGGGGATGGTCCAGACCTGGCTCCCCTGCTCCACCTGAGTGCTCACTGACTGCCTCTCCCGGGCCAACGATCGAATCGGTCGCCAGCCTAACCGGCAACCGCACAGGTCAGCGTCTCGGCGCGAGCCGATTGGAACCCAAAGGTGACCCACAGCGCTGGTGATGACAAACACCCGAACCCATATGCATGGGTCCGGGTGGGTGAATGTTCCGAATGACCGAAACATCCGATTGGTCGGGCTGACAG
>CALMLL010000123.1 GCA_937868075.1 uncultured Marmoricola sp.
CGACAGGCTCAACCGACGAGACGGCGCCTAGCGGTTTCGACAGGCTCAACCGACGAGACGGCGCCTAGCGGTTTCGACAGGCTCAACCGACGAGACGGCGCCTAGCGTAGGTTTCGACAGGCTCAACCGACGCGACGGCGCCTAGCGTTGCACAGCCCGCCACAAGGCGGCGGCATCATCGAGGAGACGGGCCGCCCTGCGATCGAAACTGTGCTCCGCGGCGACCGCGGCGGCAGCCTGCCGCAGGGACGCGTCGGTGCCGAAGGCGGACTCACGATCAGCGGCCCACAAGGCCCGCAGGTCGCCGGCGGAGGCCACGACCCGGACGCTGGGCAACACCTCGGCCAGTCCCTGGACCGGGTCGCTGACCGCACGGGCGCCGGCGGCGACCGCGTCGAAGATCCGGTTGCTGATGAAGCCTTGAGCAGCCATGTCGGGGGCGTGGTCACCCAGCACCATCCCGGCTGCGCGATAGGCCTGCCCGAGGCGGTCATTGGGCACCGGTGGGCGGGCGATCTCGGTCGCAATGACCCCGTCCCAGCGGTTGCCGTGGACTTCCAGAGGGAGCCCCGCCTCCAGAGCCTGGGCGACGATCGGTCGTCCGGCGCCGCGGTTGTTGCCCACGAAGAGCACCTGGGCACCGGTGTCCGGCTCGGCCCGATCGGGGTGGAACAGCGCCGGGTCGGTGCACTGCAGTAGCGCTCGGATGCCCCAGTCGGAGTGGTCGGCGGCGAAGGTGGTGCTGGCGGCGTACACCGCGTCGAAGGGGGCGCATTCGGCGGCGGTGAGGAGTTCTGGGTGGGAGATGATCCACAGCAGGTTGATCTGTTCGGGCCTCGGAACGTAGGCGCGCAGACCTCGCAGGGTCAGCGTCACGTCATCGAGGGACCCGGTCTCCCGGTAGAAGGCGGGGGCGTGGTCGATCACGACCTCTTGGCCCAGCGCGCGCAACGCGATCGCCAGACGACGTGCGAAATGCGTGTCCCCCCACCGTTCGCCGCGCAGGCCGGTGGGTGCCGGGTTCTTGATCGCCCAGCGCAGCCTGGGCGGGGCTTGGCTGATCCTGGGTCGATCGCGCACGAGGTGACCTTCGGCGTCGCGACCCATCCCAGCCGGCAGGCTCGGTCCGCCGGCCTGCGGATCGCGCCACCCCGACGCCGACTCGGTGCCGTGCCTTCGGCGCACCCTCGAGGTGGGTACGACGACGAGCCGACCCCCGCTGACGGCCGGGCGAGCGGCCACGCAGGCATCGGCCAGGCCGCGCATGGACTGACCGGTGACGGTGTCGGCGTCCTCGACCGGTAGCCCGGCCAGTCCCGGGCCGTGATCACCCCAGCCGGCCGCCGCGATGGTGCCGTCCGGGGCCACGACGACGGGTGCGGTGGCGGCCACATCGGGCTCGGCCAAAGCCTCGACCAGCGGAGTCAGCCAACCCGGCAGCGTGAGGATCCCGGACTGGAGGTGGACCACGATGTCGGCTCGTGGTGCCACCGCGGCGAGGTGAACCTCCGCGCCGCTGGCCACCGCGATCTGCGAGAGGCGGTGTCGGCGGCGAGCCGACTCGCGTCCACGCGGGTCGATGATCACCAGCGGGATCTCCTCGCCCAGCCCGGGGGTGGTGTCGGCAAGACGGTCGAGGGTCCGACTGAGGTGGGGCAGTGGGCCGTCGGCGTACACCACGATCGCCAGAGGCCGTGGCGCAGCCGCACGCCTCCAGAACCGCCCAATCGCCACGAAGTCAGCCTAACCGGGCATCGGCGCCATCCCCCGCGCCTCTAGACTCCGGGAGTGCTGCGACGCAAGAAGCAAGTTCCCCTGCCTCCGGGTCGGCTCCGCATGGGTGGCGCCCACTTCAAGGACGACGAGGCCTTTGTGCGCACCGCGGTCAACGATGTACGCCGACTGGAGGCGCGGGCGGGTCTGACCAAGCGCAGCCGGGTGCTCGACTGGGGGTGCGGTGCCGGTCGTCTGGCGGTCGGGATCAAGCACCGCTTCGGGCACGTGAAGGACTACCACGGCGTCGACATCCAACCCAAGGTCCTGGGGTGGGCGCGCGACCACCTCAGCGACAAGCACACCCGCTTCACCCTCGTCGACGTGGCCAACGCCCGCTACAACCCCGACGGGACGCCGCAGGCGTCCATCCCGGCCGACCCGGGCTCCGTCGATGTCTTCTACGCCTACTCGGTGTGGTCGCACATGACCCCCGAGGACGTCGCCGACTACGCCGCGATCATCGCCTCGATCCTGGCTCCGCGGGGGCGGGCCATGCTGACCGCATTCGTCGAGGACAACGTGCCGGAATGGACTGAGAACCCGATCGGCTACGGCCCCTTGGTCTGGTCCAAGCCGCTGCACTGCGCGTTGTTCGAGCGTGGCTTCTTCTACCGGATCCTCGACCAGGCAGGTCTTAGAGTCGTCGAGACCGACCACGGAACCGAGACCGACGGCCAATCCCTGTTCATCCTTGCCCGGAAATGAGTGTTCATGACCCCCACCGCTGACCGTCGCCTCCTGCTGGTGCACGCCCACCCCGACGACGAGAGCATCGGGCAGGGCGCCACCATGGCCAAGTACGTCGCCGAGGGGGTCCACGTCACCCTGGTCACCTGCACAGCCGGCGAAGAGGGCGAGATCCTCGTGCCGGAGGAGGCCCACCGGGCCTCCGACAAGGACGACACCCTCGCCGAGGTACGCCGAGAGGAACTCGCCGCTGCCATGGCCGAACTCGGGGTGACCGACCACCGGTTCCTCGGCGGCTTCGGCACCTACCGCGACTCCGGGATGGAGTGGCACGACCAGGGCCATGCCGTGATCGGGGAGAACATCCACGAGAAGGCCTTCTGGATCGCCGACCTCACCGAGGCGGCCAACCACCTGGTCACAGTCATTCGTGAAGTGCGTCCGCAGGTGATGGTCACCTACGACCAGTTCGGCGGCTACGGCCACCCCGACCACATCCAGGCCCATCGGGTGGCGACCTATGCCGCCGCGTTGGCCGCCGTGCCCTCCTACCAACCGGAGTTGGGCGAGCCCCACGAGATCGCCAAGATCTATTGGGGCGCGATGAACGCCAACAAGATCCGTGAGGGTCTGCGCCGCCTGCGCGAGGCCGGCGACACCACCACGTTCGAGGGCATGGACCCCGACGGGCCGCTGCCCCCGTTCATGGCCGAGGAGCACACCTTGGCCGCGGGGGTCGATGCGGGGCAGTACGTCGAGGCGAAGATGGCGGCCCTACGGGCACACAAGACTCAGATCTCGGTGGACGGGCCCTTCTTCGCACTGAGCAACAACGAGGGCCAACAGGTCTGGGGCACCGAGTACTTCCGGATCGCCAAAGGGGTGCCGGCCCCGGCCGTTCCGGGTGCACTGGAGACCGATCTCTTCGCCGGACTGTGAACCGCCGATGAGTGACCCCACCCCCGACATCATCGGCGGCCTCACCGAGAGCCCACCGCGGCGCTGGCGGCGCCGTGGTGGTGGACTCGTCCTGACCCTGGTGCTGGCCACAACCGCGATCCTGGCTGCGGCCTACTTCGCTGCCTACGTCTATTTCGGCGACCGGGTGCCCAAGGGGACCACGGTGCGCGGGGTCGAGATCGGTGGCCTGACTGCGAGTGCCGCCGAGGACCTGCTGACCGCCAGGTTGGTTCCGCAGGGCCGCCTCCCGATGGCGGTGAGTCTCAACGAGACCAACGCCAGCCTCGACCCGACGACAGCCGGGCTGAGCCTCGATGCGGCGGCAACCGTCTCGGCTGCCGGTGGCCGACGCAGCGCCGAACCTTCTCGGATGCTGGCGTTGTTGTTCGGCGGTGACGATGTGGCACCCGTCGTACACGTGGATCGCGCGGCCATGGCGACCGCGTTGACCGACCTGTCCGCGGACCTCGACAAGGCCCCCACCGATGGGGCCATCTCGCTGCGGTCGGGGACGCCGAAGGTGACCCCCGCCCGGGTCGGCGTGGCACTCGACCAGGCCGGGGCGATCGAGGCGTTGCAGAAGGCCTACCTCACCGGTCGCCACGTCGACCTGCCCTTCACCGAGTCTCAACCGCAGATCACCCAGGAGGAGGTCGACCGGGTGATGACGGAGTTCGTGACCCCGGCCACGAGCGGTCCGGTGGTCATGACGTTGGGCAACCACCCGATCACCGCCAAGCCCAAGGACTACCTCAAGGCGATCAGCATCCAGCCCAGCGGCTCGACGTTGACCCCCACTCTCGACCCCTCACGACTGCTGACCGCGCTCAAGCCGGCCATGCGGACCGTCGCGGACACCCCCGAGGACGCCTCTTTCAGGATCGTCGACGGCCGACCTCGCCTGATCCCCGCCAAGGTCGGGGTCACCTTCGACAAAGCAGATCTGTCGACCCACTTCCTCGACCTCATCGTCAAGCCGGCCGGGGAGCGAACCCTGCGGATCAAAGCAACCACGGCTGAGCCCGAATTCACCACCAAGGAGGCCAAGGCGCTGGGGATCCGTCGGCGGGTGAGCACGTTCACGACGTACTTCCCCTATGCCGCCTACCGCAACATCAACCTGCCTCGGGCGGCCTCGCTCATCAACGGCACGGTGCTCAAGCCAGGTGGGACGTTCAGCCTCAACGACACCGTGGGCGAGCGCACCGCCGCCAACGGGTTCACCAAGGGCTATGTGATCAAGGACGGCATCTTCAAAGAGGACTTCGGCGGCGGCGTCAGTCAGATCGCCACGACCACGTTCAACGCGATGTTCTTCGCCGGTCTGGAGGACGTCGAACACAAGCCGCACTCGGTCTACATCGACCGCTACCCGGTCGGCCGTGAGGCCACCGTCGCCTGGGGTGCTCTGGACCTGAAGTTCAAGAACACCACCCCCTACGGGATCTTGATCGAGGCGCGGGTGACCAAGAGCAGCCCCTCTGCCCAGGGCATCGTCACGGTGAGCATGTACTCCACGAAGTACTGGGACATCACCACCTCGGTCGGCCCCCGGACCAACTACACCCAGCCCAAGACCCGCACCCTGAAGGGCCCCGACTGCGAGGCGGCCACAGGCCTGCCCGGCTTCACCGTCGACGTCTGGCGATACTTCCGCAAGGCCGGGAGCAGCACCCTGGTCCGCACCGAGAAGTTCCACACCGTCTATCGAGCATCGGATCGGGTGATCTGCAAGTGAGTCTGCTGCCAGAACTCGTGACCTGGTCGATCCCGAGCCCTTCGAGCAACGGGGTCAAGATCGGGCCGGTCATGATCCACTACTACGCGCTGTGCCTGATGACAGGCATCGTCGCCGCCTGGTTCATCGGCCGCGCTCGCTGGCGAGCGCGCGGCGGGAAGGACGAGCCCTACGAACTCGTGCTGTTCCCCACGGTCCTGCTCGGCATCCTCGGGGCCCGGGTCTATCACGTGCTCACCCACCTCGGCGATTACGTCGGCGCCGGCCGCAACCCCTGGACCGTGTTCGCGATCTGGCAGGGCGGCATCGCGATCTACGGCGCCATCGGAGGCGGAGCCCTCGCGGCCTGGTGGCTCTGCCGCCGACACGGAGTGAAGTTCTCCTCTCTGGCCGACTCGGTCGCACCCGGCATCGCCATCGGCCAACTGCTGGGACGCTTCGGCAACTGGTTCAACCAGGAGTTGTACGGCGGGCCGACCAGCCTCCCCTGGGGGCTGGAGATCGATCCGGCTCACCGACTTCCTGGCTATGAGAACTTCGCGACCTTCCACCCCACGTTCCTCTACGAGGCGATCTGGAACCTCGTGGTGTTCTCGGTGCTGATCTGGGCCGATCGGCGCTGGCGACTGGGTCGAGGCAAGGTCTTCGCCCTCTATGTGGCGCTCTATACCGCCGGTCGGTTCGTCACCGAGGGCATGCGCACCGACTACTCCTACGACATGTTCGGCCCGATCCGCTTCAACCAGGCGGTGGCGGCCCTCCTGTGTGTCACCGCCATCGGCGTGCTGGTCTGGCTGGTCAAGAACAGGCCCGGCCGCGAGGACTCGGTGACTCGCGATCAGCCGGAGGCCGCCGCGGCCCAGTAACGGGTGGAGTGGTGGGTGCGGAAGCCCAGCCCGTCGTAGAGCCTCAGCGCCCCACCGTTCGCGGTCTCCACATGCAGCCAGGCAGTGGTTGCGCCGCGGGAGGCGGCCCAGTCGACCAGTTCGGCGAGCAGGGCGCTGGCAACTCCTCGTCGA
>CALMLL010000124.1 GCA_937868075.1 uncultured Marmoricola sp.
CGGAGGTGTTCTCGGGCATCACGCACACGAGGCGGTAGCCACGTAGTTTGGCCGCCATCGCCAGCGAGATCCCGGTGTTGCCGGAGGTCGGCTCCAAGATCGTGCAGCCCGGGCGAAGTCGCCCCTGCGCCTCGGCAGCGGCCAGCATGCTGAGGGCGGCGCGATCCTTGATCGAGCCGGTCGGGTTGCGGTCCTCCAACTTCGCCCACACCCGCACATCCGGGGACGGCGACAGCGTCGGCAGACCCACCAAAGGGGTGCCGCCGACGCTGGCGAGAAGACTAGGGAACCGCATGGTCCGGCGATCAGCCGCCGGCGACTGCCGGCAAGATGACAATCTGGTCGCCGTCGCCCACCGGGGTCTCCAGCGAGCCGGTGAAGCGCACGTCCTCGTCGTTGACGTAGACGTTGACGAAACGGCGCAGGTCGCCGCCGTCGATCAGCCGGTCCTTGATGCCGGGGTGGTTGGCCTCGAGGTTGTCGATGACCTCGTTCAGCGTCGTACCACCGGCCTCAACCGACTTCGCGCCGTCGGTGAAAGTGCGCAAGATGGTCGGGATTCTGACCTCGATGGCCATGGTTCTCCTCGTGGGTGTGGGTGCTGCTGGGCTTAGACGAGTTCGACGGGTTCCTCGGTGACGGCTCCGTCGACAATCCTGTAGGAGCGAAACTCCACGGGGCCCGGACTATTCCCGTGGTCGCGTGTGCCGACGAGCACATAGTGCGCTCCCGGCTCGTTGGCCAGACCGATGTCGGTGCGGCTGGGGTAGGCCTCGGTGGCGGTGTGGGAGTGGTAGATCACGACCGGCTCCTCGTCGTTGGCCCACATCTGTTTGTAGAGATCCAGCAACTCCCCGGAGTCGAACTCGTAGAAGGTCGGGCTGCCAGCCGCGTTGATCATCGGCACGTGTCGGCTAGGGATGTCGCTGCCCTCGGCTCCGGCGACGACCCCGCAGGCCTCGTCGGGATGATCGCGTTTGGCGTGGGCGACGATCGCCTCATAGATGTCGCGGGACAGGCTCAACACGGTGTCCAGGGTACGGCGCCAACGGGCATGTCAGCGCGGCGTCCGTGTGCTGAGCCGCACCTAGGTGATGACCGCAGCGACCAGCGTTTCCTGCAAGTAGCCCAACCACAGGTAGATGTCGTGCACGGGGCCGCGCGGGTCCTCGGCCGACAGGGACTCCCAGTAGTCCTCGTCGTCCTCCTCCACCTCCAGACGGGTGCCGATCGCCAACCGCATGTCGGTGAAGGAACGCAACCAGGACTGTGCCGTGGGGGGATCGAGTTCGACGTCGATGAAGACGCCGTCCTCGGGTTCGTCGCCCAGGCCGGCCTCTTCGAGGCAGTCGATCACCGTCGCCGCGGCAGCGGCCTTGCCCTGACGAAGGGTCGATTCGGTGAACCGGCGGAAGTCGGCAGCCGACTCCTCATCGTCGGCGTACGCCGTGGGGAACAGCCGCGCCAGCACCGGATCCTCCGGAGCCGTCGTGGGACCGCTGAACTGCAACGTGATCGAGTCGAGGAGTTGTTCGAGTTCGCCCACGCTTCCCGGTTCGGCGGGCTCGACCGGGGCCGCCTCCTCGTTGCGCAGCAACTCGATCAGTTGTCCGGCCAGGCTGCGCAGCAGATCGGCCTCGAACGCGGCGAAGGTGGCCACACAGCGCCCACTGCGCCGGTGTTTGCGAAAACCGCTCACGGTCAGGCGTCCGCCTTCTGCATCGTTGCCCACAGGCCGTACTCGTGCATGGCCTGCACATCGCGTTCCATCTCCTCGCGACTGCCCGTCGAGACCACCGAGCGGCCGTCCTCGTGGACCTCCAACATCAACTTCTCCGCCTTGTCACGGCTGTAACCGAAGTAGGTCTGGAACACGTAGGTGACATAGGACATCAGGTTGACCGGGTCGTTCCACACCAGCGTGATCCACGGACGCGCCAGCAGGGTCTCGTCGTCTATCTGGGGCTCGTCGAGTTCGACCGGACTGGTGGACACCGGGCCATTGTGCCCAATACGGGGGAACACAGCAGAATGCCTCCATGTCAGCCGATGACTTGGGCACCACCAGTCTGCTCACCGACCACTACGAACTCACCATGCTCCAGGCGGCCCTGGCCGCCGGAACCGGTCAACGCCGCGCGGTCTTCGAACTCTTCTCACGCCGCCTTCCCGAGGGCCGCCGGTACGGCGTCGTGGCCGGGGTGGGCCGGGCTCTGGAGGCGATCGAGCGGTTCACCTTCACCGACGCCCAGGTGAGTTTCCTGCGTGAGCAGAAGGTTGTGGACGACGCCACCGCCGACTGGTTGGCCACCTACCGCTTCACCGGTGACATCTGGGGTTATCCCGAGGGTGAGATGTGGTTCGCCCACTCCCCGGTGATGGTCGTGGAGGGGACCTTCGCCGAGGCGGTGATCTTGGAGACGGTGCTGCTCAGCATCTACAACCACGACTGTGCGATCGCCTCGGCGGCCTCGCGGATGACGTGGGCGGCCGGCTCTCGGCCCTGCATCGAGATGGGCTCTCGGCGTACTCATGAGCAGGCGGCGGTGGCCACCGCGCGGGCCGCGTACATCGCCGGGTTCACCTCGACCTCCAACCTCGAAGCGCGGCGACGCTACGGGGTCCCCTCCACCGGCACCTCGGCGCACTCCTTCACCTTGCTGCACGACACCGAGGCCGATGCCTTCCGCGCCCAGGTCGACTCGCTGGGCCGCGGCACCACGTTGCTCGTCGACACCTACGACATCACCGAGGCGGTAGGCCGGGCTGTGGAGATCACCGGGCCCGACCTCGGCGCGGTCCGGATCGACTCGGGTGACCTGGGCGTCCTGGCCCATCAGGTACGCCGACAACTCGACGATCTGGGCGCTGCCAAGACCCGGATCATCGTGACCAGCGACCTCGACGAGTTCGCCATCGCCGCCCTCGCTGCCGCGCCGGTCGACGGCTACGGGGTCGGCACCCAGGTGGCGGTGGGGTCGGGGCACCCGACCAGCGGTTTCGTCTACAAACTGGTGGCCCGCGAGGATGCACAGGGCCAGATGGTGTCGGTGGCGAAGAAGTCGAAGGACAAGACCTCGGTCGGCGGGCGCAAGTTCGCCCTGCGGCGACGCGACGACGCCGGGGTCGCGCGTGCCGAAGTGGTCGGCATCGACGCGCATCCCCGCAGCGACGACACCGCCGACACCCCCTCGGCGGCCAAAGATCGTTCGTTGCTGGTGCCACTTGTCACTGCGGGCACCGTCGTGGGACATGAGGCGTTGAGCCAGGCGCGCGAACGCCACCTGGCCGCCCGCGCCGAACTGCCCGTGCAGGCCCAGCAACTCTCCCGCGGGGAACCGGTGATCCCGACCATCTTCGAAGACCACGTGGCCGAGTAGTTTGGAAGCCATGGTGCGCGCACTGATCGTGGTCGATGTCCAAAACGACTTCTGCGAAGGTGGCTCGCTGCCGGTCGCGGGCGGCGCCAGAGTCGCCGCCGACGTCGGCGCGTTGTTGCATCACTGGACCAACAAGGACGACCAGGCGCCCCCCTATGCCGTTGTGGTCGCCACGAAGGACCACCACGTCGATCCGGGCACACACTGGTCGCCCGAGCCCGACTTCGCCGACTCCTGGCCGGTGCACTGCCGGGTCGGCACCGATGGTGAGGCGTTCCACCCCAACCTCGACCCCCAGCCGTTCGACGCGGTCTTCCTCAAGGGGGAGCACCAGGCGGCGTACTCCGGCTTCGAGGGGCGCACCGACACCGGCGAGGACCTCGCTGGGTGGCTGCGCCGACACGACGTCACCGACGTCGACGTGTGCGGGATCGCCACCGACTACTGCGTGCG
>CALMLL010000125.1 GCA_937868075.1 uncultured Marmoricola sp.
ACCCGTCGTCGGGCTTCGGCAAGGACGTCTTCGAGGTCGAGTCCTACGTCCGTGGTTTCTCGCGACGTCGCCCCGAGGTGGGCGTGACCATCATCCGCGCAGCCAACGTCATCGGCCCCAAGGTCAGCTCACCGCTGACCTCCTACTTCCGACTCCCGGTCATCCCCACCGTGCTCGGGTTCGACGCCCGGCTGCAGTTCTTGCATGACCGTGACCTGTTGGCCGTTCTCGAACACGTCACCTTGACTCAGCAGGCCGGGGTCTTCAACGTGGCCGGGGGTGGAGTGATGATGCTCTCCCAGGCGGTCCGGCGCCTCGGCCGACCCCAGATCGCCGTTCCCGGGTTCGCAGTTGCTTCACTGGCCTCTGTGATCAAGCAGGCCGGGTTGGCCGACTTCTCCGGCGACCAGGTCTCCTTCCTCACCTACGGCCGCGGCGTCGATACGACCCGGATGCGCGAGGTTCTGGGTTTCGAGCCGCTGCACGACACCGCCTCGGCCTTCGCCGACTTCGCCGTATCGACCCCTCAGGGGCCGATCACGCCTGATCGGGTGGCCCTGGCCGAACAGACCCTGGCCGGACTCATGGGAGGTGGGTCCCGTGGCTGACGCAGACATCATTCCGCTGGGCACCCGTGGCCAACCCGGGCGCGGTACCGGCCGCGCTCGGCCCTCTGCGTCCTCACGCAGCCTCGCCCCGGCAGCCAAGTCGAAGGCCAAGGCGACTGCGCCTGCCCCTGAGTCGAAGCGGGCAGCCCGGGCCGTCAAGGCGGCGCCGGCCGGCCCGTCGCCGGAGCCGAAGGCAACCACCGACAAGGCGCCCAGGCCTCGTCCCGCAACGGTCGACCAACCGCAGGCAGTGAACGAACCGGTCGGCATTCCGGCCCAGGACTGGGTCGAAGCCGCTGCCGAAGCCGCGCACCAGACCTGGGGAAGTGCATGGGAGCGCCACCTGGCCGAACTGTTGGCCTACCTGCGCCGCCGCATCACCGGGGAGTACTCCGTCGACGAGTTCGGCTTCGATGCGGAGTTGACCGGCCGCTTCCTCATGGCGGTTCTCGAGCCGATCGCGCAGAAATGGTTCCGGATCGAGGTCCGCGGAGCCGAGAACATCCCGCCCACCGGCGGGGCACTGATCGTCTCCAACCACTCCGGAACCATCCCGGTCGACGCCGCGATGACTGCGGCGATGGTGCATCGGGAGTCGGGCCGATTCCTGCGGCCTCTGGGCGCGGATCTGGTCTTCGGGCTGCCCATCGTCAGTGAGCTCGCCCGGTTGACCGGCGCCACCTTGGCCTGCAACGAGGATGCCGAGCGCATGTTGCGCACCGGCGAACTGGTCGGGGTCTGGCCTGAGGGCTTCAAGGGGATCGGCAAGCCTTTCGCCGACCGCTACAAGCTGCAGCGCTTCGGGCGGGGTGGCTTCGTGTCCGCCGCGATGCGCACCGGCGTACCCATCATTCCGGTGTCCGTCGTGGGTGCCGAGGAGATCTATCCGCTCGTGGGCAACATCCCCAGCCTGGCCCGGCTGTTGGGCATTCCCTATGTGCCGATCACGCCGTTCTTCCCGCTGCTCGGTCCCTTGGGACTGATCCCGCTGCCGTCGAAGTGGCTCATCGAGTTCGGTGAGCCGATCCGCACCGATGCCTACGACCCCGGTGCCGCCGACGACCCGATGTTGGTGTTCAACGTGACCGACCAGGTGCGCGAGACCATCCAGCAGACGCTGTATTCGCTGCTGATGCAGCGCCCCAACGTCTTCGGCTAGACCAACTTGCGGCGGATCGCCGAACCGGCAGCCACCGAGCCCGCCGCTGCACCGGCCACCGCGGCGGCGAAGAGTCCGGCGCGTGCTGCTTTGCGCCCGGTGCGGTAGTCACGGATGCGCCAGCCGTGGTCATGGGCGTAGTCACGCAGAGCGGCGTCGGGGTTGATCGCGCAGGGGTCGCCCACCAAGGACAGCATCGGAATGTCGTTGGCCGAGTCGGAGTACGCCGAGCACTGGGCCAGATCCAACCCCTCCTCGGCGGCCAGACGGGTGATGGCCTCGGCTTTGGCCGGGCCGTGCAGCATGTCGCCGACAAGTCGGCCGGTGTAGACCCCGTCGACGTGCTCGGCCACGGTGCCCAGTGCGCCGGTCAACCCGAGTCGGCGGGCGATGATGCGAGCGATCTCGATCGGGGCGGCGGTGACCAGCCACACGCGGTGACCCTCATCGAGGTGGATCTGGGCGAGGGCCTTGGTGCCCGGCCAAATCCGGTCGGCCATGGCCTCCTCGAAGATCTCTTCACCGAGCGACTCCAACTCCTGCACGGTGTGACCGGCAATGAAACTCAGCGCCGCGGACCTGGCCTCAGCGACGTGCTCGGGGTCCTCGACGCCGACGATGCGGAAGTAGGCCTGCTTCCAAGCGGCACCCAGGATGTCTTTGGTGGTGAAGAACTTGCGACGGTGCAGGCCCTTGGCCAGGTGAAAGATCGAGGCGCCTTGCATGACGGTGTTGTCCACATCGAAGAACGCCGCCACCGCGAGGTCGGGGGCGACCTCCAGGGCCTCCTCCACCTCCGGCAGCGCCCGCGCCGCTTCCCCGGCCAGCGCACTGCGCTTGGTGAGGTTCTTGGGGCGCTTCTTCGGCGGATTCACGCAGCAAGAGTAGGCCCTGCCGCCGGGGGCGGTTTCGTATGCGAACAGCCGATACTCAACCTTCGCCGGGGTTGCACCCACTGTTCAGGTCGAGTATGCCGAGCACACCTGCATCGCCGACCGATCTGACAGACTCAGAACGTGGACACGAACCTCTCCCAGTTGCTGACGCGGGCCGCGTCGACGGCTCCGGACAAGGTCGCCCTCATCGACACCGGACCCGCTGACCAGGCTTCGGGAGACCAACCTGCGGACACAGTTCTGACCTGGGCCGAACTCGACCGCCTCGTCGACGCGGTCAGTCTGGGGGTGGCCGCCCATGGGGTTCGTGGCGGCCAGCGGGTGCTCATCGCCCTGGGCAATCGGCTGGAGTTCGCGGCGGCCTACCTGGGGGTGTTGCGGGCCGGCGCGGTCGCCGTACCAGTCAATCCGCGCAGTGCCGTCGGAGAGTTCCAGCGCATGGCCGCGGACTCGGGGGCGCGCCTCGGGATCACCGACGCGCACACCATCGGCGCGGTGCGCGAGGCCATCGCGACCGCGCCACCGGAGTTCTCCGCCATTCCCACCGTCGTGGTGATCGACGCGCCCGCGGCCGCGGGCGAGATCGCGTGGTCGGATTTCGTGAACCACCAGGGCAAGGCGGTTCCGCTGCCTGCCGAGCCGGAGTCGCTGGCCGTCCTGCTCTACACCAGTGGCACCTCGGGTCGTCCGCGCGCGGCGATGCTGACGCACCGCGCGCTCCTGGCGAACATCGAGCAGGT
The DNA here is from genome assembly GCA_937868075.1 of uncultured Marmoricola sp. Classification (GTDB taxonomy): domain Bacteria; phylum Actinomycetota; class Actinomycetes; order Propionibacteriales; family Nocardioidaceae; genus Marmoricola. The sequence goes on from CALMLL010000125.1 coordinate 3,404, forward strand.
GGCCGCCGTCGAGCCGCCCGCGTTCACCGAGGATGACGTCAGCGTGGCGTTGCTCCCTCTCTTCCACGTCTACGGGCTCAATGCCGTGCTCGGCCAGTTCCTGCGGCACGGTCACACGCTCGTGGTCACCCCGGGATTCGACCCGGAGGCCACCTTGGCCCTGATCGAGCGATACCAGGTGAGCGTGCTCCCGGTCGCGCCTCCGGTCCTGGCCCACTGGCGCAGCCGCAGCGATCTTCGTGAGCGCCTCTCCTCGGTCCGCCTGATGATGTCGGGATCGGCCCCGTTGAGCGCGGAAGCCATGAGCGACTTCGTGGCTCGCACCGGCATCGTGGTCCACCAGGGATACGGACTCACCGAGGCCGCCCCTGTGGTGACCTCGACCCTCTGCAGCCAGACCTGGCAGCCGGGCAGTGTCGGGTCGCCACTGCCGGGTGTGGAGATCGAACTGCGCGACGACGACGGCAGCGTGGAGGGCGAGGACCCTGGGGAGATCTATGTCCGCGGCGCCAACATCTTCAGCGGCTACTGGCCCGACGGATCCGACGGTCCCGACGCCGATGGCTACTTCGCCACCGGCGACGTGGGCATCATCGACGCCGACGGCAACCTCTTCCTCGTCGACCGTCTCAAAGAACTGATCATCGTCAACGGTTTCAACGTCTACCCCTCCGAAGTCGAGGAGGTTGCTGCCGAAGTCCCTGGTGTCGCAGCGGTCGCGATCATCGGTGTCGACGACGAGCACACCGGCGAGGCCGTGACGGCGTACGTCGTACCTACCGGCGACCTGCCCGCCAAGGACCTCGCCAGGTTGGTCGACGAGCACTGCGCCGAACGCCTCGCGCGGTTCAAGAGGCCGACCCAGGTCAACATCGTGGACGAACTCCCCTACGGGATCACCGGCAAGGTGCAGAAGGGTCGTCTGCGAGCCACCGCGCGCCGCGAGGACACCCCCCTGGTCGAGGGACCGTGACACCGCCGACCAGGGTCGTGGTCTACAGCAGAGCCGGATGCCACCTGTGCGAAGACGCCATCGCGATCGTCGACCAGATCTGCGACCGGCACGGCATGGCGTACTCCGTCGTCGACATCGACGGGGACGACTCCTTGCTCCAGCAGTACGCCGACAAGGTGCCGGTGACCGTGATCGACGGTGTCGAGCACGCCATCTGGTGGGTCGACCCGGATCGCTTCGAGGCGGCCCTGCGCTAGCAGAGATTGCCGAGGTCGGCTAGGTCAGACCCGGTGTTCGTGACACTTCCCACATGTGCTAGTCAACCGGTGAGATCGTTTTGGTTCTCGCGTTCACAAACTCTTACAGTGAGCCGAAATCCGTCGCCGAAACACGGGGTCGAAGAGCCCGGGGCGCCGGAGTGGAGCGCAAGAACCGTGACGACTACCCGCATCCCGGAGGCGACGATCGCTCGGCTACCGGTCTACCTGCGGGCGCTCAACGCGCTGTTCGACAATGCGACGACCACCTGCTCCAGCGAGGAGCTCGCTGCCGCCGCCGGAGTCAACTCCGCGAAATTGCGCAAGGACCTCTCCTACCTCGGCTCCTACGGCACCCGCGGCGTCGGGTACGACGTGGAGTACCTCCGCTATCAGATCGCCCGCGAGATCGGTCTTACCCAGGACTGGCCCGTCGTGATCGTCGGTATCGGCAACCTGGGTCACGCGCTGGCCAACTACTCCGGCTTCTCCAGTCGCGGCTTTCGCACCGTGGCGTTGCTCGACGCCGATTCGGCCCGGCACGGCCAGGAGGTCGCCGGGCTGGTGGTGGCTCCGTTCGAGGACCTCGAGAAGGTCATCGCCGAGCACAACGTCGCGATCGGCGTGATCGCCACCCCGGCGGCGGCGGCCCAGTCGGTGGCCGACCGGATGGTGGCCGCGGGTCTGACCAGCATCTTGAACTTCGCGCCGGTGGTGCTCTCGGTGCCCGAGGGCGTCGACGTACGCAAGGTCGACCTAGCCAGCGAGTTGCAGATCCTGGCCTATCACGAGCAGCGAAAACTCAGCGCCGCGAACGCTCCCAAGGCGGCGGTCTGATGAGCGTCTTGGTGGTCGGGGTTTCGCATCGTTCGGCCCCGGTTTCTGTCCTGGAGGCGCTGGCGTTGGATGCCGAAGGCGCCGCCAAACTCGCCCTGCAGGTCTCCGAGCACGACCATGTCAACGAGACCGTCGTGCTCGCCACCTGCAACCGCATCGAGGTGTACGCCGACGTGGAGCGCTTCCACGGCAGCATCGAAGCGACCACCAGACTGCTGGCCGATCGTGCCGGACGCCAGGTCGAGGAGTTGCTGCCACACCTCTACGTCCACTACGACGACGGCGCGGTCTCCCATCTCTTCCATGTCGCTGCGGGTCTTGACTCGATGGCGCTGGGTGAGGCCCAGGTGCTGGGCCAGTGTCGAGACGCACTTCGCGCGGGTCAGGAGACCGGCACCGTCGGTGCCACCCTCAACCTCCTCTTCCAGCAGGCGCTGCGAGTGGGCAAGCGGGTCCACGCCGAGACCGACGTCGATCGCACCGCCCCTTCGATGGTCTCGGCCGCGTTGGCGCAGGCCTCGGTCCACATCGGTGATCTGGCCGGTCGGCGGGCGGTCGTGGTCGGGGCCGGCTCGATGGCCGCCATCGCGGTAGCCACCACCGCTCGGGCCGGGGCGGATGTGGTGGTCGTCAATCGGAGTCTCGACCGAGCCGCCCACCTGGCCGCCGGCTACGCCGCCACCGCGCGGCCCTTCTCGGAGTTGGCCGACGCCGTGTCGGCCGCCGACCTGGTCATCTCGTGCACGGGCGCAACCGGAACCGTGGTCAGCGCCCACGACGTTTCACGGGCTCGCCGGTCCGCCTCGCGCCCCTTGGTCGTGGTCGATCTGGCGCTGCCCCACGACGTCGATCCAGCCGTGGCCGACCTGTCCGGGGTCCACCTGATCAACCTCGCGAGCCTGGCCGAGTCGATCGGGGCGGCCGAAGCCGAGTCGGTGCTGGTCCATGACGCCCCAGTCGATGGATCGGCTTCGGCGCTGAGCCAGGTGCGTCGCATCGTCGCCGACGAGTTGGCCGCCTTCGGTGCTGCCCGTCGCTCGGCCAGTGTCACCCCCACGTTGGTGGCGTTGCGCAGCATGGCGACCGCAGTCGTGGAAGCCGAACTCGAGCGCCTACGCCATCGGTTGCCCCATCTCGACGCCAAGTCGGTCGATGAGGTCTCCCACGCCATTCGCCGGGTCGCGGAGAAGTTGCTGCACCAGCCCACCGTTCGAGTCAAAGAGTTGGCCAAGGAGCCGGGCACGTTGTCCTATGCCACGGCGCTGGCGGAGTTGTTCGCCCTCGATCCCGATGCAGTCGACGCAGTGACGACGCCGCTCACCGACGAGGGGGGCCTGCGATGACCGCGATCCGGCTGGGCACGAGGGCATCGGTCCTGGCCCGCACGCAGAGCGGCCAGGTGGCCGACATGATCGGCCGAACACTGCGCCGCGAGGTCGAACTCGTGGCGATCTCCACTCAAGGCGACCGCACCTCGGCCCCGTTGGCCTCGCTAGGCGGGACCGGTGTGTTCGTGAGCGCGCTCCGTGATGCTCTGATCGCCGGCGAGATCGACGTGGCCGTGCACTCGCTCAAGGACCTTCCGACAGCACCCGAGCCCGGAGTGGCGCTCGCGGCGGTCCCGACCCGTGAGGACCCTCGGGATGCGCTCGTGGCGCGTGACGGGCTGACCCTGGGTGAGCTTCCGCCGGGCGCCACCGTCGGCACCGGCTCGCCTCGGCGGACGGCCCAACTCCACGCACTCGGCCTCGGTCTCGACGTACGCCCCATCCGCGGCAACATCGACACCCGCCTTGCCATGGTGACCACGGGCGCGTTCGACGCCGTGGTGTTGGCCCGCGCCGGGCTTGCCCGGATCGACAAGCAGCACACGATCACCGAGACGATCGACCCGTTGCAGATGTTGCCGGCCCCTGGGCAGGGCGCCTTGGCCGTTGAGACGCGCTCGGACGACCCACTCGGTCTCGAGCTCGCGCTCATCGACGACTCGGCCACCAGGGCAGCGGTGACTGCCGAACGTGCCTTGCTGGCCACTTTGGAGGCCGGCTGCTCGGCCCCGGTGGGCGCGTTGGCAGAGGTGGTCGAGGGTGACTGCGGCCCCGAACTCTGGCTGCGGGCCATCGCACTGTCTTCCGACGGCGCCCTTTCGGTGCGCCGGACCCTGTCTGGACGGCTCGACGCCAGCGTCGAACTGGGCCAGAACCTGGCGGCACTCATGCTCGACGAGGGCGCCGCCGACTTGATCACCCTTCCCGAACCCCAGACCACGACCAGCGAGTGAGCCATGGCGACGAAGACGACTGAGCACAATGCGACCACCCAGACCGGGTGGGTGAGCTTCATCGGCACCGGCCCGGGCGACCCGACGTTGCTCACCGTGCGAGCCGTCGACCTCATCCGCTCTGCCGAGGTCGTGATCACCGACGTACCCGATCACGAAACGCTGGTGGCTGGTCTCGTCTCCGACCCGGCCGTCGAGGTCGTCGACGGCGGTTTCGGCGGCGCCGCGGATCTGGCCCAGGCGGCCCGGGGCAAGCACGTTCTGGCCGCGGCCAAGGCCGGTCGACGAGTCGCTCGCCTCGTGGCCGGCGACGCCGGACTGTGGTCGACGGTCGCCGAGGAGGCCCAAGCGGTCGCGAAGGCTGGGATCGGATTCGAGATCGTCCCCGGTGTCTCCGATGTGACGGCCGTGCCCGCGTACGCCGGCATCCCGGTGGCTACCGGCGAGCAGGGGAGCGTCGCGGTGGTGCGCTGCCAGGGTGGCTCTGCCCGGCTGGCCGGCATCGACTGGGCCTCGTACGCCGACCAGGCGACCCTCGTGCTGCTGGGAGCGTTGACCTGCTTGGGTGAGGTGTCGGTGGCGCTCATCGCAGCGGGCCGCCCTGCGACGACGCCCGTCGCGGTGACCAGCGGGGGCACAACCACCAACCAGGTCACCGTCGCCGGCACGTTGGAGACCATCGCCGCACAGGTGCGCGGGGCCGGGCTCAGTGACGGGGCCGTGACCGTGGTGGGCGAGGTGGTCTCGTTGCGCGAGACGCTGTCGTGGTTCGAGACCAAGCCACTGTTCGGCTGGCGGGTGTTGGTGCCGCGCACCAAGGACCAGGCCGGCGAACTGTCTGCCACCTTGCGCGGTTTCGGCGCAGTCCCCGACGAGGTGCCCACGATCTCGGTCGAGCCGCCTCGCAACCCCCTGCAGATGGACAAGGCCGTGCGCGGTCTGGTCGAGGGCCGTTACGAGTGGATCGCCTTCACCTCGGTCAATGCGGTGAAGGCGGTGCGGGAGAAGTTCGAGGAGTACGGCCTGGACGCTCGCGCATTCTCCGGTCTCAAGATCGCCGCGGTGGGGGACAAGACCTCTGCTGCGATCTCGGCATGGGGGCTTCGCGCCGACCTGGTCCCCTCCGGCGAGCAGTCCGCGGCCGGTCTCCTGGAGGACTGGCCCGAGTACGACGAATTGCTCGACCCGATCAACCGGGTCTTCTTGCCGCGGGCCGACATCGCCACCGAGAACCTCGTCGCCGGCCTGATCGATCTGGGCTGGGAGGTCGATGACGTCACCGCCTACCGCACCGTGCGCGCGGCCCCGCCGCCGGCGCCGATCCGGGAGGCGATCAAGTCCGGCAAGTTCGACGCGGTCGTCTTCACCTCATCCTCCACCGTGCGCAACCTGGTCGGCATCGCCGGCAAGCCGCACACCTCGACCGTGATCGCGGTGATCGGCCCGGCCACCGCCAAGACCGCCGAGGAGAACGGGCTCCGGGTCGACGTGCTGGCGCCGTCGCCGAGCATCGAGGCGCTCACCGACGCGCTGGCCGACTTCGGGACCGCTCGCCGGGAGGCGATGATCGCCGCCGGTCAGCCGGTGACCAAGCCGTCCGAGCGTCGTGCGGCCACGCGTCGTCGCGCTTCGTCGACATGATCGCTCGGCGCCCGCGCCGACTTCGGCGTACGTCGGGGCTGCGCGACCTGGTGGCGGAGACCTCCTTGCGCCCCGAGCAGTTGATCGCCCCGCTGTTCGTGCGCGAGGGCGCCCTCGAACCGGTCGCGATCGGCAGCATGCCCGGTGTGGTGCAGCACTCCCGGGCGACGCTGGTGGCTGCGGCCAACGAGGCCGCCGAACTCGGTCTGGGCGGGGTGATGCTCTTCGCCGTCCCCGAGACCAAGGACGCCGCCGGTTCCGCGGCGCTGGCCGAGGACGGAATCCTGAACGCCGCGATCGGCTGGGTGAAGAGCGAAGTCGGCGACGACCTCACCGTGATGAGTGACCTCTGTCTCGATGAGTTCACCGACCACGGTCACTGCGGCGTGCTGGATGCCCACGGAGCCGTCGACAACGACGCCACCGTCGACATCTACGCCCAGATGGCGGTGGTGCAGGCCTCCGCCGGCGCCGATGTCGTCGGCCCGAGCGGGATGATGGACGGACAGGTCGCCGCGATCCGGTCGGCGCTCGACACGGCCGGCCACACCGACACCGTGATCCTGGCCTACTCCGCGAAATACGCCTCGGCGTTCTACGGTCCGTTCCGCGAAGCGGTCGACTCCTCGCTCACCGGTGATCGGCGGACCTACCAGCAAGACCCGCGCAACGCCCGCGAAGGGGTGCTCGAGGCGGTTCTCGACGTTGAGCAGGGCGCCGACATCGTGATGGTCAAGCCGGCCCTGGCTTACCTCGATGTGATCAACCGGGTGCGCAGCGCCGTCGATGTGCCCGTGGCGGCATACAACGTGTCGGGGGAGTACGCCATGGTCGAGGCGGCCGCTGCCCACGGCTGGATCGACCGGGAAGCCGCGATCGCGGAGACCTTGATGTCGATCCGCCGAGCCGGAGCCGACATGATTTTGACCTACTGGGCCCACGAGGCCGCCCACTGGCTGCGGTGACCATGAATCTCACCGACTTCTCAGCACTGTGGGCCGCACCCGCGTTGGTCATGCCCGCCCGAAACGGACGACAATGCCGAGGTGTCTGTGGTGAGTGAACGACCGAGGGTCGAGGCGCGTTCGGCGGCCCTGCTCGCCCGTGCCCGTGAGGTGATCCCGGGTGGGGTCAACTCGCCAGTCCGGGCCTTCAACTCTGTGGGCGGAACCCCGCGGTTCATGGCCAGCGGGTCGGGCGGTCGACTGCGCGACGTCGACGGCTCCGACTACGTCGACCTCGTGTGCTCGTGGGGCCCGATGCTGCTGGGCCACGCCCACCCCGAGGTGGAAGTGGCCGTCGTGGCCGCCGTACGCAACGGCTCCTCGTTCGGTACCCCGACCGAGAACGAGGTGTTGCTGGCCGAGGAGATCGTGGCCCGAACCCCGGTCGAGCAGGTTCGTCTGGTCTCCTCGGGGACCGAGGCCACGATGAGCGCGATCCGGTTGGCCCGGGGTTTCACCGGTCGCGAGATGATCGTGAAGTTCGCCGGCTGCTACCACGGTCACGTCGACTCGCTGCTGGCCCAGGCCGGCTCTGGGCTGGCCACGTTGGCGATCCCGGGCACACCCGGGGTGCCGGCCGCAGCGACCGCAGCCACGATCGTGGTGCCCTACAACGATCGGGCCGCGGTCACCGCCGCCTTCGCCGAGTACGGCGACCAGATCGCCTGCCTGATCACCGAAGCGGCCCCCGGAAACATGGGAGTCGTCCCGCCCGCTCCGGGCTTCAACCAGTTCTTGGCCGACATCTGCGCGCGTCACGGGGCGTTGTTCATCTCCGATGAGGTGATGACCGGCTTCCGGGTCGCCCGCCAGGGTCACTGGGAACTCGACGGACGCGTCGAGGGGTGGCGACCCGACCTCATGACCTTCGGCAAGGTCATGGGCGGCGGGTTCCCGGCCGCCGCTTTCGGTGGCCGGGCCGATGTGATGGCCCATCTGTCGCCGCTTGGGCCGGTCTACCAAGCCGGCACGTTGAGCGGCAATCCGGTGGCGTCCGCCGCCGGACTGACCACCCTGCGGTTGGCCGACGATGCCGTCTATGCGCGGGTGGGTGACCTGGCTGATCGCCTCTCCGAAGCCGTGACCGAGGCGTTGTCTTCGGCCGGAGTGGCACACGTGGTGCAACGGGCGGGCACGATGTTCTCGGTGTTCTTCACCGACGCCGACGGCGTACCCGACTATGCGAGCGCGACCAAGCAGGACACCGCTGCCTACGCGGCCTTCTTCCACAGCATGCTCGACGACGGGGTGTACCTGCCGCCGAGCGCGTTCGAGGCGTGGTTCCTCAGCGCCGCCCACACCGACACCGACCTCGACCAGGTTGTGAGCGCGTTGCCGGCGGCTGCCCGGGCGGCAGGTGCCCAGCAATGAGCCCAGAGACAAACCCAGGGACTCGAACCGTGGTGCATCTGCTGCGCCACGGTGAGGTGTACAACCCAGACGGCGTCCTCTACGGCCGCTTGCCCGGATACCACCTGTCGGAGCGGGGCCAGCAGATGGCCGAGGTGGTCGCGGGCGCGATCGCCGATCGCGACATCACCCACGTGGTCGCCTCCCCGTTGGAGCGGGCCCAGGAGACCGCAGCTGCGTCAGCCGCGGTGCTGGGGCTGCCGGTTGGCAGCGACGAGCGCCTGATCGAGTCGACCAACCAGTTCCAAGGGGTCAGCTTCAAGGGCGGCTACCTCAAACTGCTTCGACCCGGGTTGCTGCGCCATCTGTACAACCCGTTCCAGCCGTCGTGGGGCGAGTCCTACGCCCACGTGGCGAGCCGGATGTGGGCTGCTGTTCTCGACGCCCGCATCGCGGCCGAGGGGCACGAGGCGTTGCTGGTCTCCCACCAGCTGCCGATCTGGATCACCCGGTTGTACGCCGAGGGCCGCCCCTTCTTCCACGACCCGCGCCGCCGCCAATGCACCCTGTGCTCCCTGACCTCCCTGACGTTCGAGGCAGACACGCTGGTCTCGGTCGGCTACTCCGAGCCGGCCGGCTACCTGATCACTCCCGACGAGCGCAACGCCAACTTCTCCGCAGGCGGGGCACACGACGACCAGGCCCACGACGACCAGGCCCACGATGATCAGACACCAGCCTGAGGTGACCTCTCGTCTCCGAGTCCTCGTTGTGGCGCTCCTGGTGAGCGTCACGGTGGGCTGCTCGACACCGTGGGGAGGGGACCGCGCCGCCACCGGCGACAAGGGCTATGTCTCCAGCAACGGCGTGATCAGCAGAGTCCCGGAGGCCGATCGGGTCCGGCCCGGTGAGTTGTCGGGGACGACCTTCGACGGCGCGCCCTGGTCGCTGGCCGATCAACGAGGCAAGCCCGTCGTGGTCAACGTGTGGGCCTCCTGGTGCCCACCCTGCCGAGCCGAGGCCCGCGATATCGCCGCAGCGGCCACGGAACTGGGGGCTGATGCCAGTTTCATCGGGATCAACATCCGAGACCCGCGCAAGGCCGATGCCGAGGCGTTCCTACGCACCCACCCAGCCCCCTACCCCAGCCTCTACGACCCGGCCGGCGAACTCCTGTTGGCTTTCCACAAGACGTTGCCGCCCAACGCTCTGCCCAGCACCGTGGTAATCGACTCCGAAGGCCGGGTGGCCGCGATCGTGCTGGGTCGCGTGCCCAGTGCCCGCACGCTGGTCGACCTGGTGCGTGATGTGGAGTCGTCGTGAACGACTTCCACAACGCGGTCATCCACGGGTCGATGGCAGTGGCCATCCCGGTGGCGATGCTGGCCGGGTTGGTCTCCTTCTTCTCTCCCTGCGTCGTGCCGCTGTTGCCCGGCTACTTCTCCTACGCCACCGGCCTGTCTGCGGCGGATCTCGGGGCCCACAAGCGCGGCCGGATGCTCCTGGGCAGCGCACTGTTCGTGCTCGGGTTCAGCCTCGTCTTCGTCTCCGGGGGCGTTCTGTTCGGCGCCTTGGGGGACTGGCTGCTGGCGTGGCGGCGTCCGATCACCGCGGTCCTCGGCGTCTTCACGATCGTGGTCGGCCTGGTCTTCATGGGCGTCCTGCCGTGGTTCCAGCGCGACCTTCGCATGCACAAGGTGCCGGCCATGGGCCTGACCGCGGCTCCAGTCCTCGGCTTCGTCTTCGGCCTTGGCTGGACGCCTTGCCTGGGGCCAACGCTGGTGGCCGTCTACAGCCTCGCGATGAATGAGGGCTCGGCCTGGCGCGGGGCGATCCTGTCCTTCGCGTTCTGTCTCGGCCTCGGCCTGCCCTTCCTGGTCGCCGGTGTCGCCTGGGGTGGCATGCTGGGCGCGGTCGGGTGGGTACGTCGCCACCAGGTGTGGGTGCTGCGCATCGGTGGGGCGTTGATGATCGCGGTCGGCGTACTTCTGGTGACGGGGTGGTGGGATCTCATGGTGGCCTACCTGCGTGGCCTGTTCCCCGACGTGTCGGTGTGGATATGAGCACCTCCACCGATCTTCTGCTCGACGAACCCGACGACGGGCCGCTGGACGAGGGTCCCCGGGCGTTGTCACCGAGGGAGTTGGGGCGCTGGGCGTGGCGCCAACTCACCTCCATGCGCACGGCCTTGGCGCTGTTGTTGCTGCTCGCCCTGGGTGCGGTGCCCGGCTCGATCGTGCCGCAGGCGGCCATCGACTCCTCGCGGCTGGCCACGTGGCAGGAGGCGCACCCGACGCTGACCCCGATCTATGAGCGACTCGGCCTCTTCCACGTCTACTCCTCGGTGTGGTTCGGCGCGATCTACGTCTTGTTGATGGTGTCCTTGGTGGGCTGCATCGTGCCTCGTTGCCGCGTCTACTGGCGCGCCTTCCGACATCCGCCGCCGGCCACGCCTGCACGCCTGGATCGTCTTCCCGAGAGTCGCAGGATCACCCTCGGCGGCAGCCCCGACCAGGCTCTGGCAGCGGCTCGGGAAGCGTTATCCGGGTATCGGCTCAGAGACCTCTCCGACTCCGTGGCCGCCGAGAAGGGGCACCTTCGTGAGGCCGGCAACCTGCTGTTCCACCTCTCCATCCTGGTGGTCCTGGGTGGGTTCGCCTACGGCTCCCTCTTCGGCTTCAAGGGCGGACTGGTGGTGGTCACCGGCGACGGGTTCAGCAACACGATCACGCAGTACGACGACTTCGCCCCGGGCTCGTTCTTCGCCCCCAGCGATCTCAAGCCGTTCAGTTTTACCCTCGAGAAGTTCAACGTCGACTTCATCACCTCGGGGCGCTCGTTCGGTGCCGCCCGCAACTTCTGGGCAGATCTGCGCATCACCGATCGCCCCCGCGCAACGCCCATCACCAAGCGACTTGCGGTCAATCACCCCCTGAGCGTCGACGGCACCGACATCTTCTTGATCGGGCACGGCTACGCCCCGCACATCACGGTGCGCGACGGCTCCGGAAAGGTCTCCTACTCGGGTCCGTCGGTGTTCCTGCCCGAAGGCACCGACTTCCGCTCCTTCGGCGTCGTCAAGGTGCCGGATGCGACCCCGAGCCAGTTGGGTCTGGAGGGGGAGTTCTACCCGACATACGCCTTCACCCACGACCGTGGGGCGTTCACAGTCTTCCCGGACGCGATGAACCCGGCGATGTCGCTCCTGGCCTATCGAGGCGACCTGGGCATGGACTCGGGCCGTTCCCAGTCGGTCTATGTGCTCGACAAGACCGCGATGAAGCCGATTCTCAAACCCGACGGCAAGCCGGTCCGGCTCGACCTCAAACTGGGGGAGACCGAGAAACTGCCCGACGGGCTCGGCACCGTCTCCTTCGACGGATTGAGTCGCTTCGTCAAACTGCAGATCAGCGACGCTCCCGGCTCGGGGGTCGCCTTGGGCGGGACCCTCGCCGGTCTTGCCGGGCTGATGGCGTCGCTGTTCGTCAGACCCCGGCGGCTGTGGGTTCGGGCCTCGGAGGAAGCCGGGCGTACGGTGGTGCAGATCGGCGGTCTGGACCGTTCCAGCGGTGGGGATCTGGCCGCCGAGATCGATCGAGTCAGTGCCGCCCTCGCCGGCGCGCTGCCCGTGCAGGATGAGGAGAACCGATGACCAAGGCCGGCTACGAACTGTTTAGCCTGCAGGCGGTGGTTGCTGCCGGAGTGCTGTACTTCCTGGCGTTCTTGGCCCAACTCGCCAGCCGACCGCCGAGAGTGGCTGCGGTCGAGCCCGCAGCCGAGCAGGTCCTGGTGGGCGCCGAGGGTGCCGCTCAAGCACCCGCGACCCCGGTGCCCCCGGTGGAATCGGTACGCCGGCCGGTGCTGGCCCGCTTGGGGATCACCCTGCTGCCCATGGCCGCGCTGGTCCACCTTGGCGCGCTGATCACCCGCGGCCTGGCCGCCGACCCGGTCAGGGTTCCTTGGGGCAACATGTACGAGTTCACTCTGACCGCCACCTTCGCCGTCATCGCCACCTACCTGGCCACCATGCGGCGCTGGTCGCTGGAGTGGCTGGCTCCGGTGGTGACCGGCTTCGTCCTGGTCACCTTGATGGCCGACTCGCTGTGGCTCTATGAGGGCGTCATGCCGCTGCGCGATGCGCTCCAGTCACCATGGCTGGTCATCCACGTGGTGGCGGCCATCATCGCCACCGGGGCCTTCTGTCTGGGCGGCATGGCCTCGGCCCTCTACCTGCTCAAGGAGCGCTGGCCTGGTCGTCTCACCCGGATGCCGGCACTCGGCGTACTCGATCAGGTGGCCTACCGCATGCATGCCTTCGGTTTCCCGGTGTGGACCTTTGCCGCCTTGATCACGGGTCCCATCTGGGCGCACCAGGCCTGGGGTACCGCCTGGAACTGGGACCCCAAGGAGGTGTGGGCGTTTGTGACCTGGGTGGCCTACGCCGCCTATCTCCACGCGCGAGCGACCGCAGGCTGGAAGGGGTCGCGGGCCGCGGTCTTGGCGCTGGTAGCCCTGGCGTCGCTGCTGTTCAACTTCGTCGGGATCAACTTCTTCTTCGGCAGCGGCAGCATGCACAGCTATGCCGCGCCGGTGGTGCGGTTGGTCCTCGGCTAGGAGTCGTGACGACGGCGTCTATCGAGTTCGCGCAGGAAGTCGTCGTCATCGTCGGGTCCGACCGGCCCGCGGGGTAGGTCGGACGAGGGTGGCTGGCTTCGGCGCTCGAGCATCCAGAACACGAGGTAGACCACGGCCGTGGCCGCTGCGAGAACCACCAGCATCCGGAGCATGAGGCCAGTCTAGGTGCCGGTTCCAGGGTGTCGGGGCCGTGGGAGGGCCAGGTCCGGCTCGTGAGAGCCTTGCCCGGTGAAGGCGTTTTGGATCTACACCGGCCTGCGGGTGTTGCTGTTCGTCGGTTCGTTCGCGATCGTGTTCGCGGTCTGGGCGATTTTCAGCAAGACCATCTCCGTGCTGTGGGTGCTGCTGATCGCGGCTGCCCTCTCCTCGGTGGCGTCGTGGAAACTGTTGGCAGTGCCGCGCGAGCGCTTCGCCCAGCAGGTCCAAGAACGCGCGGACCGTGCCGCCTCGCGCTTCGAGGAGATCAAAGCCAAAGAGGACGACGATCTCCAGGATGGCCCCGACGCCTGACTCGGCGCGTCACCGGCCGATGAGCACCCCGAGGAACAACCCGAGTCCGTAGACCAGCTCCGCAACCCCGGTCTTCTGGAGAACCGGGATCAGCCCGTGCCCGTCGGCGCCTTGGCGCACCACCCTGATCGCGGGCAACGCCGGCAGCAGATAGGCCAGGCCCAGCGCCGCCGATCGCGTGGAGGTCAGGGAGAGTCCGACCAGGGTGATCGTGGGCACGACCAGGAGGAACAGGTAGAGGTACCGCGTCCGGGCATCGCCCAACCGGACCGCGAGGGTGTGCTTCCCGGCTTCTCGATCCGTGGGGATGTCGCGCAGGTTGTTGGCGACGAGGATGGCGCAGGCCAAGGCACCGACCCCGATGGCGGCGTACCACGAGGCGAGTGGCACCTCCCGCATCTGGACGTAGGTGGTCCCGAGCACCGCGACCAACCCGAAGAACACGAAGACCATCACTTCGCCGAGCCCGGCGTAGCCGTAGGGGCGTTTGCCGCCGGTGTAGAACCAGGCGGCCACGATGGAGACAGCCCCCACCGCGACCAGCCACCAGTCGGTTGTTGTGGCGAGGACCAAACCGGCCACGGCACCCACACCGAAGGCGGCGAAGGCGGCACGTTTGACGTGGGCCGCCGATGCCGATCCCGATCCGACCAGGCGCAGCGGCCCGACCCGGTCGGCATCGGTGCCGCGCACGCCGTCGGAGTAGTCGTTGGCGTAGTTGACCCCGACCTGCAGCGCCAGCGCGACGACCATCGCCAAGAGCGCTTTCCAGGCGACGGCGTGGTGGTGGAGGGAGGCGACGGCGGTGCCGGCTAGGACCGGTGCGATCGCGGCCGGGAGGGTGCGGGGCCTCGCTCCTTCGAGCCACTGGGCCGGGGTTGCCATGGCCCACATCCAACCAGGTTGCCCCGGCCCGGCCGGTCCGTGGTTCACCGATGGTTAGGTTGGGGCCGTGGTGGGTTCGCTGTGGCCGGTCTCCGGCAGCGTCGAGGAGGTCATCGGCCTCCTCGACGACTGGTTGAGTCAGCCCCGTGAGCCCGACCCGTTGGTGATCGAGACCTCCGGCTCGACGGGCTCGGCCAAACGGGTGCGGCTGTCTCGGCGCGCCTTGACGGCCTCGGTGGATGCGACACACGCCCGGCTCGGCGGCCCGGGTCCCTGGACCCTGCTCCTGCCTCCCGCCTATGTGGCCGGTGTCCAGGTGATCATCCGCTCCTTACGGGCCGGACACCGCCCCGACCTCGAGCTGACCGGTCGTGGCTACCTCGCTCTGGTCCCCACCCAACTTCGGCGACTGCTGGCCACCGACGCGGCTGCCCTGGCCGCCTATGACGCCGTGCTGGTGGGGGGTGCGCACGTCGATCCGGCGATCCGGGCCGCGGCCGAGCAACAGGGGGTGCGGGTGATCGCTACCTACGGCATGAGCGAGACCTGCGGCGGCTGTGTCTACGACGGGCGCCCACTGGCCGGGGTGTCGGTACGGATCGGCAGCGACGGCCGCGTAGGCATCAAGGGGCCGATCCTGTTCGACGGCTACGACGACGAACCGGCCGATCTGGACGACGGGTGGTTCGTCACCGACGATCTGGGTGAACTGGGTCCCGACGGTCGGCTCCGGATCCTCGGTCGCGCCGACGATGTGGTCAACTCCGGCGGAGTCAAAGTGCCTGCCGGGGCGGTCGCGGCCCGCCTTCGCGAACATCCCGATGTGGTGGGGGCCGAAGTGCTCGGCGTACCTGATCCGGAGTGGGGGGAGCGCGTGGTCGCGTTCGTCGAGGCGAGACCGGTGCCTGACCTGCGGGCCTGGGTCGCCGAGCGCATGCCGAGAGCCTGGGCCCCCAAGCAGGTCGTCGCCGTGACGACCTGGCCCTTGCTGCCCAACGGCAAGGTCGACAGAGACGCACTACGCAGGCTGGCATGAACCTCCAGGTGTTCTCGCTGCCGCTGCGCACCAGATTCCGCGGCATCACCGTTCGCGAAGGCATCCTGATCGAGGGTGGGGCCGGCTGGGGGGAGTGGAGCCCGTTCGTGGAGTACGACGACCACACGGCCGCGGCCTGGCTGCGGTGCGCGCTGGAGGCCGCCGATGGGGGGTGGCCCGCGCCGGTGCGCTCACATGTGCCGGTCAATGTGACCGTCCCTGCCGTGGACGCCGAGACCGCGCACCGAATGGTGGTCAACGGTCGCTGCGGCACCGCCAAGGTCAAGGTCGCCGAGCCGGGCCAATCGTTGGCCGAGGACCTCGCCCGTGTCGAAGCAGTGCGCGAGGCCCTCGGTGAGCAGGGCCTGATCCGCATTGACGCCAACGGGGCGTGGGACCCGGCGACCGCACTGCGTTCGATCAGGCAGCTGGAGCGCGCCGCCGGCGGCTTGGAGTACGTCGAGCAACCCTGTGCCAGCGTCGAGGAGTTGGCCCAGGTCAGAGGCAGCGTCGAGGTGCCGATCGCGGCGGACGAGTCGATTCGCCGAGCCGCCGATCCCTACTTGGTCCGTGACCTTCGAGCCGCCGATATCGCGGTCCTCAAGGTGCAGCCTCTGGGCGGGGTGCGGGCCTGTCTGCGCATCGCCGCCGATCTCGGCATGCCGGTGGTTGTCTCCAGTGCTGTGGAGAGCAGTGTCGGCATCGCCGCTGGGCTCGCGCTGGCGGCAGCGCTGCCCAACCTCCACCACGCCTGTGGGTTGGCGACGGTCCAACTGTTGTCCCGAGATACCTGCTCTGATCCGCTGCTGCCTGAGGGCGGGATGCTCGCCGTTCGCCGACCCAAGGTCACCGTCGAGGCACACCCGGCGTCGCCGGAGCGGCAGCGGTGGTGGCTGGACCGGTTCGACCGGGTGATGGCGCTGGTGCAAGATGGCCTGTCGTGACCGATCCGACTGAGTTGGCCCGCGCAATGGTCGCCCAGTGGGTGGCCTGGGGTGTCGAGCACGTCGTGCTGTGCCCGGGCTCCCGGTCGGCGCCGTTGGCCTTCGCGGCGTACGCAGCCCACCAGCGCGGACAGGTGCGACTGCACACCCGCATCGACGAGCGGACCGCCGGCTTCCTGGCCCTCGGAATCGCCAAGACCAGTGGCCGACCGGCTGTCGTTTTCACCACGTCCGGCACGGCGGCCGCCAACCTGCACCCGGCGGTGCTGGAGGCGGCCCACGCCGGGGTGTCCCTGGTGGCCGTGACCGCGGACCGGCCGGCCCGCCTGCGCGGCACCGGTGCGAACCAGACGACCGCCCAGGTGGGGTTGTACGCCGACGCGGCGACCACCTTCGATCTCGCATCGATCGACGACCTACATGGCCGCGGCGTACCCGCCGGGTTCCCGGTCCACCTCAACCTCCAGTTCGATGAGCCGTTGACGCCCACCGGGCTGGATGTCGATGACGTCCCTGACGTGCCCACCGCGGTCGTGACAGCGACCGGCGCCGCGCTCACGCCTGTTGTGCTCCCGATCGGGCCGCGAACTGTCGTGGTGGCTGGAGACGATTCGGGACCGCCGGCGCGCATGCTGGCGCAGCAGGCGAACTGGCCGCTGTTCGCCGAGCCCAGCAGTGGTGCCCGGACGGGGGCCAACCCGATCCGCACCTATCGCCTCCTCATCGAGGGCGAACTGGGTGGCCAGATCGAGCGAGCCGTCGTCTTCGGCCACCCCACGTTGTCGCGTCCGGTCAATCGCCTGCTCTCTCGCCCCGACATCGACGTGATCTCGGTGCCGCCGCGCGGACGCTGGATCCGTCGGCCCTATCCCGTGGTTGCCGAACACGATGCTGTCGCCGTCGAGCAAGCCGACGACACCCCGTGGCTGGAGGCCTGGAAACGCGCGGATCAGGTCTGCTCGGACGCCTTGGACGCGGTGGTCCTCAGCGGCGACCTGGGACCCCACGCGGTCGCTCGGGAGGTCTCGCTGGCGGTGCCGCCCGGCGGAATGCTCTACGTCGGCGCCTCCAACCCGATCCGCGACCTGGATCTGATGGCGGCCTCGCCGACTCCGGGCCAACACCGCAAGGTTGTGGCCAACCGCGGCCTGGCTGGCATCGACGGCACGCTGTCCAGCGCGATCGGTGCCGCGCTCACCCGACCAGGCCGACGCAACCTCGCTCTCGTGGGTGACGTGACCTTCCTGCACGATCTGACCGGGTTGGTGCTCGGTCCCGAGGAGGATCGGCCCGACCTGAGCGTCGTGGTGGTCAACGACGACGGCGGCTCGATCTTCGCTGTGCTCGAGCAGGGGGCGGCCGAGTTTGCCCCGGCGTTCGAGCGGCTCTTTGCCACCCCGCACGGCCTCGACCTCGGCACCTTGTGTGCGGCGCTGGGGGTGCCGCATTGGCGGGTGGAGTCGGCGATGGAGCTCCGGCACGCCCTCGCCTCGCCCCATGGCGGCATCGAGGTGATCGAGGCGCGTTGCCGACGCGACAATCGCCGTGCCCTCGACGAGCAGATCCGTGGATTGGTCCGTAGCGCGGGTTCAGCAAGCTGACCCGACAGGCCCAGGGTCACCCCTCGGCCAGTCTCACGCGCCGGGGCGGAAGCTGATCGGGAACTCCAAGGCGCCGGTGTTGCCGCTGATCGGTAGCCAGGTCCCGGTCCCGATGGGAGCCGCTTCGGGCATCCTCTGGGCCAGGAGGGGCAACGCCACCGCCATGTCCGTGCGGGCGACGAAGTGGCCCAGGCAGTGATGCACTCCGGCGCCGAAACCGAGGTGGGGTGCCCGCTCGGCAGTGATATCGAACGAGGGATCGGGGTTGGCGAGGGGGTCGGTCCCAGCGGCATGTGAGAGCACCTGCACCATGCCGCCGCGAGGGATGTGAAGTCCGCCGAGGTCGACGTCTTCGAGAGCCTCGCGGGTGATCCAGGTGACTGTCGGGTTGACCCGCATGACCTCCTCCACCGCGTGGCCGCCCAGGTCGGGGCGAGTGCCGAGCAGCCGCCACTGATCGGGGTGGGCCAACAGTGTCTGCAACGCGAGGCCGAGTTGGTTGCGAGTGGTCTCCATGCCGGCGAAGGCCAAGAAGGCCAACGCGACGCTCAACTCGCCTCGGGTCAACAGCCCACCGTCACCGGCGGACTCGCGCACCAGGGTGGAGACGAGGTCGTCACCGGGGTGGTCGAGACGTTGGGCCACCACGCCGTCCAGGTAGTCGGTCAGCGACGTCAACGCGGCCTCGATGACCGGTACGTCGTCAGCGACTCCGATACCGAACGACTTGCCGAGGTCGTCGGCCCAGTGGGCCAACTGTGGCCAGTCCTCCTCGGGGAGTCCGAGCAGGACACACAGGATGCGGGCGGCGTAGGGCTTGGCGAACTCGGAGATGAACTCGACCTCGCCTCGCGGCGCGAAGGAGTCGATCAGTTCGTTGGCCAGCGACTGGAACCGTGGTCGTAGGGCGGCGATCGTCTTGCTGCGGAAGGCCGGCATCAACAGCCGTCGGATCCGGGCGTGATCATCGCCCTCAAGACTGAGTAGGACCTGCTTCCACCAGTCGTGGAAGAGCCCGGAGTGGATGCCGTTCTGCTCGGGCCAGCGGGCGTTGCCCTGGGCGAACCGGCGGTCCTTGAGCAGTGCGCTGGCCTCGGCGTACCTCAGGACGGCCCAGCCCCAGGTGGTTTCGACGTACCACCGCTCGGCCCGGGCTGCGTGCACCAGTGGAGAGGTGGTGTCGAAGGCCGGGTGGGCCATGTCGAAGCGGGACAGCGTGGACGCCATGGGGTCATCGTGTCGCACCAGAAGCCTGGACGGGCACATAGGTGGTTTCTCGACCGCGCACAGCGGAGTCACAGACGCGAGTGATACCCCTAGGGGTATTGAATCAGAAAGGGAGTTCCCATGAACATCGTCGGTCGTCTTGCCCTCATCGCCGCGGCCCTGCTGTCCCTGTCGGCCTGCGGTGGTGCAGGCGTCTCAGGCACCACGTCGACCACTGCCGCCGTGAGCGCTGCCACCCAGGCTCTGGCCGGCCCCACCGGTGAGTACGCCGCCGAAGCCTCCTACGCCGCGGTGTTGGAGAAGTTCGGTCAGGTCGAGCCGTACGTCACCATTCACGCCCAGGAGCTGCGCCACATCCAGGCGCTGACCCGCCAATTGCAGCGACTCGGCGCCGAAGTCCCCGACAACCCCTGGACCGGCACGATCCCGGCGCCTGAGTCACTGAAGGCGGCTGCGGAGGCCTGGGCCCAAGGTGAGGTCGACAATGTCGCCCTCTATGACACGTTGGCCGCCGACGTCGACGGGGATCGGCTGCTCACTCGGGTCTTCGCGAACCTTCGCCGGGCGTCCCAGGACTGCCATCTGCCGATGTTCCAAGCCGCCGCCGCTGGTGACGGAACGCTGCAGCCCAGCCAGATGGTCAGCTGTGGCGGCATGAACGGGCAGGGGCCCTGAGTCTCAGGGTTGGCCGGTCAGGGCATCCCTGACCGGGACGAACTTGGCCATCGCCTCGGCCAGTTCGTCCTCGGGGTCGGAGTCGGCCACGATCCCGCAGCCGGCGAACAAGCGCACCGTCGCCCCGTCGAGATGGCCCGAGCGCAGCGCGATCCCGAACTCACCGTCCCCGTCGGCGTCCATCCATCCGACCGGGGCGGCATAGCGACCGCGATCCATGCCCTCGATCTCCTCGATCAGAGCGACTGCGGCCTTGGTCGGGGTGCCGCCGACAGCTGCCGAGGGGTGCAACGCCGCGGCCAGTTCCAACACGTTGGCTCCCGAAGAACCGTCGTGGATCACCGCGGTCACATCGGTGGCGAGGTGCATCACGTTGGGAAGGTGCAACACGAAAGGTGCGTCGGGCAGGTTCATCGAGTCGCAGTAGGGGGTCAAGGCGTCAGCGACGGAACGGACGGCGTACTCGTGTTCCTCGAGGTCCTTGGACGAGCGGGCCAACGTGGCCGCGAGGGCGAGATCCCGGTCGTCGTCGCCGGTGCGCCGAATGGTTCCGGCCAGCACACGTGAGGTGACCAGGCCGCGCTCTCGGCGTACCAGCATCTCCGGGGTCGCCCCGAACATCTGGTCGACGTGGAAGGTCCAGCAGGTCTCGTAGTGACCGGCCAACTGCTGCAATGGCCAGCGCACATCGATCGGTGCGACGGCGGTGGCCAGCAGGTCGCGGGCCAGCACCACCTTGTCCAGATCTCCGGCATTGATCCGGGAGACCGCGTCGGCCACGACCGATTCCCACGCCGCCCCGCTGAGTGCGCCGTCGGCGTAGGTCACTCCTGTCGGTGCCGACGGAGCCGGTTGATCGTGGAGGTGGGGCAGGGTGGCCGTGGCCTCCCGACTGATCGTGGTGACCCACGACGAGCCCATCCGCCGCCCGACGATGACCTCCGGGACGATTAAAACCGAGTCGCCCGGGTCGTCGGCGAACCCGAAGCTGCCGAAACACGTCAGCCCGGTTCCGGGCAGGTTGAGATCGTTGTCGACCTCGGCTGTGAGATTGAGTCGGCGCCACCAGTCGGCGGCATCGACGAACCGGTCGGCACCACGAGTCTCCAGCCGTGCCGCGGTTCCCCAGCCGATCAGGCCCTCGCCGCGGCGTAGCCAGGCGTAGGTGTCGGGTCGCGCGGGCAACAGCCGCAGCATGTGTCCGGGATCGGCGATCTCTGTGGTGCGTACGACGAGGCGCATGGGCTCGTCGTCACCAGGAGATGCAGCGGTCACCGGGGCAGCGTAGCGACCGAACCCGGCAAATCGTCAGCTCGTGGTCTTGATGGGGACGAAGGTCACGTTGGTGCCGAGCTCCTCGTCAACCCCAGGACCGGTCACCACTGCGACGCCGGATCGATTCGGTGGCGATCAGTGCTGCCGTCTAGGCTGCTGCGGTGACTCGCGCGGACCTCACCAAGAGACCCTCTGACGTGCGGGCGATGTTCGACGACGTCGCTAAGCGCTACGACCTCACCAATGACATCTTGTCGTTGGGCCAGGACCGGCGATGGCGCCATGACGTCATCGACGCGGTCGCCCCCAAGCAGGGTGAACTCGTCCTCGACCTTGCCGCCGGCACGGGTACCTCGAGCCAACCGTTCGCCGATCGTGGAGCTCGGGTGATCCCGTGCGATTTCTCCATCGGCATGCTGCGGGTCGGCAAGGCCGCCAAGCCTCAGTTGATGTTCACCGCCGGCGACGGAACTCGACTGCCGTTCGCCGACAACACCTTCGACGCGGTCACGATCTCCTTCGGTCTGCGCAACATCGTCGACCCCGACGCCGGTCTGCGCGAGATGCACCGGGTCACCAAGCCGGGTGGGCGCCTGGTCGTGTGTGAGTTCAGCTCGCCCACCTGGGCGCCGTTTCGCACCGTCTACATCGAGTACCTCATGAAGGCCCTGCCTGCGGTCGCTCGCCGGGTCTCCTCCAGCCCCGACGCCTACGTCTACCTCGCCGAGTCGATCCGGGCGTGGCCGACACAATCCGAACTCGCCGACCGGATCGTCGGCGCCGGGTGGTCCAAAGTCCGGTGGCGCAACCTCACCGGCGGCATCGTCGCTCTGCATCACGCGACCGCCTGAGTGTCCCTCCGGACCACCGAACGGGCTCACAGGCTCCGCCCTTCGACCCGCGCCGAGTGCTCGCCGCCGGTCTGTGAGGTCTCTGTGTCGACGTTTCCTCGCGGGTAGGGCTAGGTCTGCGTAGTCTCAGCTCGAACAGCTGGCGAGCTGCTTTCCCGGCATCCGCCGGGACCGGAGTTCGCCAACGAGCGGGGCCAGTTCTATGCTGACTCGGGCGCATTCGTGAACTCATTCACATGCTCACGAGCGGCCGTCTGGAGGAGGAACGATGCAGCTCTACACGCCGGTCGTGGCGTTGATGCTTGTGGCGTTGGGGTTCGCGGTCTTTTCGATCATCATGAGCGCGGTCGTCGGCCCGAAACGGTTCAACAAATCCAAGAACGACGCCTACGAATGTGGCATCCAGCCGACGCCGCAGCCCATGGGCGGAGGGCGTTTCCCGGTCCGCTACTACATCACCGCGATGCTGTTCATCGTCTTCGACATCGAGATCGTGTTCTTGTACCCCTTGGCCGTGGCCTTCGGGCAGATGAAGTTGTTCGGCCTGGTCGAAATGATCCTGTTCGTCGTCCCTGTCTTCGTCGCCTACTGGTACGTCTGGCGCCGCGGCGGACTCGACTGGGACTGATTGGAGAACTGGCATGGGAATCGAAGAACAACTCCCCAGCGGAGTTCTCCTCACCACCGTCGAGGGTGTCGCCGGCTACTTCCGCCAGGCTTCCTTCTGGCCGGCCACCTTCGGGCTGGCCTGCTGCGCCATCGAGATGATGACCACGGGTGGTCCGAAGTACGACCTCGCCCGGTTCGGCATGGAGGTCTTCCGGGCCTCTCCGCGCCAGGCCGACCTGATGATCGTGGCCGGTCGGGTGAGCCAGAAGATGGCCCCGGTCCTGCGTCAGATCTATGACCAGATGGCCGATCCCAAGTGGGTGCTGGCGATGGGCGTGTGTGCCTCCTCCGGGGGCATGTTCAACAACTACGCCATCGTGCAAGGCGTCGACCACGTGGTGCCCGTCGACATCTACCTCCCTGGCTGCCCGCCGCGTCCGGAGATGCTGATCGATGCGATCAGGAAACTTCACGACCAGGTGCAGACCACCAAACTCGGCAGAAACCGACTCGACCAGATCGTCGAGCGCGAAGAGGCCGCCCTCAGCGCCCTGCCCACGTCGCAGATGAAGGGGCTGCTGCGATGACCGACCAGTCCAACGACACCAGCCTCCCGGCGCTCAACGAGGAGACCGTCGCGCCCGCCAACGTGGTCGGGCACCGCACCGGCATGTTCGGGGTGCGTGGTAGCGGCGACACCTCCGGGTACGGCGGCCTGCAGCGCTCGGTGGAGATGCCGACCGGCAGCGAACCCCCCTTCGGTGGGTGGTACGACGAGGTGCACTCGGCCTTGGTCGAGGCAGCCACCGCGGCCGGGCTTCCCGACGCCGTGGGCTCGGTCGTGCTCGACCGAGGCGAACTCACCTTCCACATCCGTCGCGAAGACCTCCAGGGCTTGGTCTCGCTGCTGCGCGATGAGGAGCGACTGCGCTTTGAGTTCCTCTCCGGCGTCAGCGGAGTCCACTACCCCGAGGACACCGGCAAGGAACTCCACGCGGTCTACCACCTGCTCTCGATGACCCACAACCGGCGGATCCGCCTCGAGGTCACCGCCCCCGACACCGATCCCCACATCCCCAGCGTGACTGCGACCTACCCGACCGCGGACTGGCACGAGCGGGAGACCTGGGACATGTTCGGGATCATCTTCGACGGCCACCCGGCGCTGACCAGGATCCTGATGCCGGACGACTGGCCAGGGCACCCGCAGCGCAAGGACTACCCGCTCGGTGGCATCCCCGTGGAATACAAGGGCGCCACGATTCCGCCGCCGGACCAGCGCAGGAGCTACAACTGACATGGCCACCACTGATCCCTACGCACCCGCCAACGAGACCTCACAAGGTCGCGTCTTCACGGTGACCGGTCAGGACTGGGACTCCCTGGTCACCGGCATCGCCGACGAGGGCGACGACAAGGTCGTGGTCAACATGGGCCCGCAGCACCCCTCCACCCACGGGGTTCTGCGCCTGATCCTCGAACTCGAGGGTGAGACGGTCACCGAGGCCCGGTGCGGCATCGGCTACCTCCACACCGGCATCGAGAAGAACATGGAGTACCGCTCCTGGACCCAGGGCGTCACCTTCGCCACGCGCATGGACTACCTCTCGCCGTTCTACAACGAGATGGCCTACTGCCTCAGCGTGGAGCGCCTGTTGGGCATCGAGGACCAGATCCCCGAGCAGGCCAAGATCATCCGGGTCATGTTGATGGAACTCAACCGGATCTCCTCCCACCTCGTGGCGATCGCCACCGGCGGCATGGAGATCGGTGCGCTGACGGTCATGACGATCGGCTTCCGCGAGCGCGAGTTGGTCCTCAGCCTGTTCGAGAAGATCACCGGCCTGCGCATGAACCACGCGTTCATCCGCCCGGGAGGGGTCGCTCAGCACCTGCCCGACGGCGCCCTCGACGACATCCGCGACACGGTGGCGCTGCTGCGCAAACGGCTTCCCGAGTACGCCGCCCTGTGTAACGCCAACCCGATCTTCAAGGCTCGCCTCGAAGGGGTGGGTCACCTCGACCTGGCCGGCTGCTTGGCGCTGGGCATCACCGGGCCGGTGCTGCGCTCGACCGGCTACCCCTGGGATCTTCGCAAGAACCAGCCCTACAGCGGGTACGACGAATACGACTTCGACGTGTGCACCTGGGACTCCATGGACGCCTACGGCCGCTTCCGCATCCGCCTCGACGAGATGTGGGAGTCGCTCAAGATCGTCGACCAGTGCCTGGCGCGCCTTGAGGGCATGGGGGCCGAGCCGGTGATGATCGCGGACAAGAAGATCGGCTGGCCCAGCCAGTTGGCGATCGGCTCGGACGGCATGGGCAACAGCCTCGAGCACATCAAACACATCATGGGCGAGTCGATGGAGGCCTTGATCCATCACTTCAAGATCGTCACCGAGGGCTTCAAGGTCCCGGCGGGACAGGCCTACGTCCCCATCGAATCCCCCCGCGGAGAGTTGGCCGCACACGTGGTCTCCGACGGCGGCACCCGACCGTTCCGAGCCCACTTCCGCGACCCGTCATTCACCAACCTGCAGGGCACCTCGATCATGAGCGAGGGCGGCCAGGTTGCCGACGTCATCGTGGCGATCGCCTCCATCGACCCGGTCATGGGCGGTGTCGACCGATGACACCCGACAGCACGAAGGATCAGAACGTGACGGGCATCGACCCCACGACGTACGACGAACTGCGCCAGATCGCGGCCCGCTACCCCCACAAGCGCTCCGGCCTGCTGCCGATGCTCCACCTGGTGCAGTCGGCACAGGGTCGGATCACCCCCGAGGGGATCGAGGCGTGTGCGGAGATCCTGGAGATCACCGCCGCCGAGGTCAGCGGGGTGGCCACCTTCTACACGATGTACAAGCGCAAGCCGGTCGGCGACTACCACGTCGGGGTCTGCACCAACACGCTGTGCGCGATCATGGGCGGCGACGCCATCTTCGCCAAGCTCAAGGACCACCTCGACCTCGGCAACGACGAGACCTCCGATGACGGGGTCATCTCCTTGGAGCACGTCGAGTGCAACGCGGCCTGCGATTTCGCCCCGGTCGTGATGGTCAACTGGGAGTTCATGGACAACCAGACCCCCGAGTCGGCCGTCCAGCTGGTCGATGACCTGCGCGCCGGCAAAGAGGTCCACTCCACCCGTGGGCCCAAGCTGTGCACCTGGCGTGAGGCCGAGCGCGTTCTGGCCGGCTTCAACGACGGACTGGCCGACGAAGGTCCCACCGCTGGTCCGGCCTCACTGGTCGGCTTGGAGATCGCTCGCGAGAACGACTGGACCGCTCCGGCGGTCGACGGAGGTGCCAAATGACGGACACCTTGACCCCGGTCCTGACCGACAACTGGGACGTCGACCGGGCCTGGACGCTCGCGGTCTACGAGGCCGGCGGTGGCTACGGCGCCCTGAAGAAGGCGCTGGCGATGGCTCCGGCCGATGTGGTTGAGGCGGTGAAGGCCTCCGGGCTGCGCGGTCGCGGCGGCGCCGGCTTCCCCACCGGGATGAAGTGGGGCTTCCTGCCTCCCGACGAAGAGGGCAAGGCGCCCAAGGACCGCTACCTCGTGGTCAACGGCGACGAGTCCGAGCCGGGCACCTGCAAGGACATCCCGCTCATGATGGCCAGCCCGCACACCTTGGTCGAGGGCGTGATCATCTCCGCCTACGCGATCCGGGCCAAGAACGCCTTCATCTACGTCCGCGGCGAGGTGCTCCACGTGATCCGTCGCCTCCAGGCCGCGGTCGCCGAGGCCTACGCCGCGGGGCACCTGGGCACCGACATCCACGGCTCGGGCTACTCCCTGGACCTTGTGGTCCACGCGGGTGCTGGCGCCTACATCTGCGGCGAGGAGACCGCTCTCCTGGACTCCTTGGAGGGTCGGCGCGGTCAGCCTCGTCTGCGTCCGCCGTTCCCCGCCGTGGCCGGGTTGTACGCCGGCCCGACGGTGATCAACAACGTCGAGTCGATCGCCAGCGTGCCGAGCATCATCGGGCACGGGGCCGACTGGTTCGCTTCCATGGGCACCGAGAAGTCCAAGGGCTACGGCATCTTCTCGCTATCCGGTCACGTTCAGAAGCCGGGCCAATACGAGGCGCCCCTAGGCATCACGCTGCGTGAACTCATCGCCCTGGCCGGCGGGATGCGCTCGGGTCACGAACTTAAGTTCTGGACCCCGGGTGGGTCCAGCACTCCGCTGCTGACCGGCGAACACCTCGACGTACCCCTGGACTTCGAAGGTGTGGGCGCGGTCGGCTCGATGTTGGGCACCCGGGCGCTGCAGATCTTCGACGAGACCACCTGCGTCGTGCGTGCGGTGCTGCGCTGGACGGAGTTCTACAAGCACGAGTCCTGCGGCAAGTGCACTCCGTGTCGTGAAGGCACATGGTGGCTGGTGCAGACGCTGACCAAGTTGGAGCAGGGGCAGGGCCGCGAGGAGGACCTCGAGCAACTCCTCGACGTCTGCGACAACATCCTGGGCCGCTCCTTCTGCGCGCTCGGCGACGGCGCCACGAGTTCGATCAGTTCTTCGATCAAGTACTTCCGCGACGAGTACCTCGCGCACCTGGAGCAGGGCGGTTGCCCCTTCGATCCGGCGGCGTCGGCGCTCTTCGCGACGGAAGGGGCCTCCGCATGACCACCACCCCTGCCAAGTCCGACCTGGTCACCTTGACCATCGACGGGATCGAGGTGAGCGTCCCGCCGAACACGCTGGTCATCCGTGCCGCCGAGCAGATCGGGGTGCAGATCCCGAGGTTCTGTGACCATCCGCTGCTCGACCCGGTCGGTGCCTGTCGGCAGTGCCTCGTCGACGTACCCGACGCGGGCAACGGCCGCGGGTTCCCCAAGCCGCAAGCCTCCTGCACCCTCACCGTGGCCCCGGGCATGGTGGTCAACACCCAGGCCACCTCGCCTGTCGCCAAGAAGGCGCAGGAAGGGGTCATGGAGTTCCTGCTGATCAATCACCCACTCGACTGCCCTGTCTGCGACAAGGGCGGGGAGTGCCCCCTTCAGAACCAGGCCATGAGCAACGGTCGCGGGGAGTCGCGCTTCGCCGCCGAGCCCGGCACCGTCAAGCGCACCTTCCCCAAGCCGATCAACGTCTCGGCGCAGGTGCTGCTCGACCGCGAGCGGTGCGTGTTGTGTGCTCGCTGCACGCGCTTCTCCCTCCAGGTCGCCGGAGACCCGTTCATCGCGCTCATCGAGCGTGGAGCCCGCCAGCAGGTCGGCATCTTCGATCCCGACCGGGACGGCTCCTCGCCCGAGGACGCCGGTGTGGAGCCGGAGTTCTTCAACTCCTACTTCTCCGGCAACACCATCCAGATCTGCCCCGTGGGTGCGTTGACCAGCGCGGCCTACCGCTTCCGCTCCCGCCCCTTCGACCTCGTCAGCACGCCCTCGATCGCCGAGATCGACGGCTGCGGCTCGGCCATCCGCGTCGATGCTCGCCGCGGCAAGGTGATGCGCCGCTTGGCCGGTGAGGACCCCGAGGTCAACGAAGAGTGGATCACCGACAAGGACCGCTTCGCCTTCCGCTACGCCACCATGCCCGACCGGCTCACCCATCCGCAGATCCGTGAGGACGGCGTGTTGCGGCCGGCGTCGTGGCTGGAGGCATTCGCGGTCGCTGCCCGTGGTCTGCAGGCCGCCAACGGTGCTGCCGTGCTGACCGGCGGACGCCTCAGTGCCGAGGACGCCTACGCATACTCGAAGTTCGCTCGGGTGGTGCTGGGCACCAACGACATCGACTTCCGGGCGCGCGCCCACAGTGCCGAGGAGGCCGCCTTCCTCGCCGAACACGTGGTGGCTCGCCAAGGAGTCACCTTCACCGACCTCGAGACCGCGCCGGTCGTCGTACTCGCCGGGCTGGAGCCCGAGGACGAGGCCGGTTCGATCTTCCTGCGCCTGCGCAAGGCCTCGCGCCACGGCACCAAGGTCATCACCGTGGCGCCCTTCACGTCGCGGGGTTCGCAGAAGATGTCGGCCGAGGTCGTCCACGCCGCCCCCGGTGGCGAGGCCGCGGCGCTGGCAGGACTCGGCGACCGTCTTGATGCGGCCGCAGTGATCCTGGTCGGCGAACGCCTCGCCGAGGTTCCCGGTGCCCTGACCGCGGCCGCCGACTTGGCCGCCTCGACCGGCGCCCGGCTGGCCTGGGTGCCGCGCCGGGCCGGTGACCGAGGCGCGCTTGAGACCGGCTGCCTGCCCACCCTGCTGCCGGGCGGGCGACCCGTCTCCGATGCGGCCGCCCGCGTGGATCTGGCCGCCGCATGGTCGACCGACCACCTCCCCGACACCGTGGGGCGCGACGGCAACGAGATCGTCGCTGCGGCCGCTGCCGGCCACCTGGGTGCCTTGGTCATCGCCGGCGTCGACCCGGCCGATCTGCCCGACCCCTCGCTGGCGCAGCAGGCGCTCGACTCGACATTCGTGGTGAGCCTGGAACTTCGCGAATCGGCGGTGACCCAGTTCGCCGATGTCGTCTTCCCGGTGGCCTCGGTCACCGACAAGTCCGGCAGTTTCGTCAACTGGGAGGGCCGGGTTCGCGAGTTCGGGCAGGCCTTCGCCAATCCGGCATCGCTCCCCGACCTGCGCGTGTTGGCCGGCATCGCCGCCGAGTTCGGCCGCGAGTTGGGCTTCCGCACTCCGCAACAGGCTGCCGCTGAGATGCGGCAGGTCGGAGCTTGGGACGGCCCCCGCCCCGCTGCGGACCGATCCTCGGCAACGCCTGCGGGCGGTGACGGGGCCGGCATGGTGCTGGCGTCGTGGAAGCAGTTGCTCGATGACGGTCGCATGCAGGACGGCGACTCGCACCTGCGTGAGACCGCCCGCCCGGCAGTGCTCCGGGTCGACGCCGAGACCCTGTCCTCTCTTGGAGTCGCCGAGGGCGACCTCGTCCGGCTCACCGGTGATCTCGGCTCGGTGGACCTGCCTGTGGAGGTGGCCGACCTGGCCCCCGGCACGGTGTGGGCTCCGGCCTCGGCCCCTGGTGCCAGCGTTCGCCACCTTGTCGGCGCCGCCGGTAGCCGGGTCCGTCTGTCAGAAGGAGGCAAGGCCTGATGGTTCCCCTCGACACCACGGCGGGGCTGGCCCAGTTCGGCCAGGACCCGGTCTGGCTGGTCATCGTCAAAGCCGTGCTGATCTTCGTGATCCTGGTGCTGCTGACCCTCTTCAACATCTGGCTGGAACGCCGCGTCGTGGCCCGCATGCAGCACCGCATCGGCCCCAACCGCAACGGCCCGTTCGGTCTGCTGCAGAGCCTGGCCGACGGCGTGAAGTTGGCCCTCAAGGAGGACCTCACCCCCAAGGGCGCCGACAAGATCGTGTTCACGCTGGCACCGGTGATCGCGGTCGTGCCGGCCTTCGTGACCTATTCGGTGGTGCCGTTCGGACCGAGCGTCAAACTCCCGTGGAGTGACATCACCACCCCGCTGCAACTGACCGACATGCCGGTCGCGGTGCTCTTCGTGATGGCGATCGCCTCGATCGGCATCTACGGGATCGTGCTCGGTGGGTGGTCCTCCGGGTCGACGTACTCCCTGCTGGGTGGGCTGCGCTCCAGCGCCCAGATGATCTCCTACGAGGTCGCCATGGGTCTGGCGCTGGTCTCGGTGTTCTTGTACGCCGGATCGATGTCGACCTCGGAGATCGTGACCGCTCAGAAGGGCACCTGGTTCGCGATCTCGCTGCTACCGAGTTTCGTCATCTATGTGATCGCGATGGTGGGCGAGACCAACCGGGCCCCCTTCGACCTCCCCGAGGCCGAGGGCGAGTTGGTGGGCGGCTTCCACACCGAGTACTCCAGCTTGAAGTTCGCGCTGTTCTTCCTGGCCGAATACATCAACATGGCCACCGTGTCGGCCCTGGCCACCACGATGTTCCTGGGTGGCTGGATGGCCCCGTGGCCGCTGGGTGGCCCGATCTGGCCGGGCGCCAACGAGGGCTACTGGCCGGTGCTGTGGTTCTTCGGCAAGGTCTTGTTGTTCATCTTCTTGTTCATCTGGCTGCGGGGCTCGCTGCCGCGGCTTCGCTACGACCAGTTCATGCACTTCGGCTGGAAGGTGCTGATCCCGGTCTCCCTGGCCTGGACCCTCCTGGTCGCCACGTTCAAGGCCTTCAACGACAACGGCCTGCTGCCGGACCGCCCGACGATCCTGATCTGGCTGGCTGTCGCCTGCGCGGCCATCCTGATCGTGTCGTGGCTGTGGCCCAACCCCAAGCCGGAGCCGGCCAAGGTCTCCACGGAGCCCTTCGACGCCTTCGCCGGTGGATACCCGGTGCCACCGATGCCAGGCCAGTCACCCACCAGCTCCACTGTCGGAGTCGCCACGAAGGACGAGGTTGAGTGATGGGGTTCAAGGACGCGATCAGCGACCTCAAGGAGACCTTCGTCGATCCGGTCGCCGGATTCGGGGTCACCTTCAAGACCATGTTCAAGAAGGTCGTCACCGAGCAGTACCCCGATGAGAAGGTGCCCACGGCTCCGCGCTTCCACGGCCGCCACCAACTCAACCGCTGGCCCGACGGTCTGGAGAAGTGCGTCGGCTGCGAACTGTGCGCCTGGGCCTGCCCTGCCGATGCCATCTACGTCGAGGGTGCCTCCAACACCGAGGAGGAGCGGTTCTCCCCAGGTGAGCGCTACGGCCGCGTCTACCAGATCAACTACCTGCGTTGCATCCTGTGCGGGCTGTGCATCGAGGCCTGCCCGACCAGGGCGCTGACGATGACCAACGAATACGAGTTGGCCGACACGACTCGCGAGTCGCTCATCTATGACAAGTCGAACCTGCTCGCCCCCCTGTTGCCAGGCATGGAACTCCCCCCGCACCCGATGCGGCTTGGTGACGACGAGGGCGACTACTACCGCGGCAATCTGACCGCTCCCAAGGGAGGCGACGACAAGTGATTGCCTTTACGTTGCTGGCACCGGTCATGGTGGTGGCGGCACTGGGCCTGCTGTTCGCCCGCAAGGCGGTGCACTGCGCGCTGCTGCTGGCCGTGGTGATGATCTCGATGGCGGTGTTGTACGCCGTCTTGGACGCGCCGTTCCTCTTCGCGGTGCAGATCATCGTCTACACCGGCGCGATCTTGATGTTGTTCCTCTTCGTGCTGATGCTGGTCGGCGTCGATTCTTCGGACTCGATCGTGGAGACCATCCGCGGTCAGCGGGTCTGGGCCGGCATCGTCGGGTTGCTGTTCGGTCTGACCCTGGCCGCCGGAGTGGCTCAGGTTGCGCTCGGTCCGGCTGTGGGCCTGGCCAAGGCCAACGAGGGCGGCAACGTGCCCTCGATCGCCAAGATCCTGTTCAGCAAGTACGTCCTCGCCTTCGAGACCACCTCTCTGCTGCTGATCACCGCCGCCGTAGCCGCCATGGTGCTGGCCCACCGCGAGCGGCTGACCGCCAAGATCGGCCAGGCCGAGCGGGCCGCTCAGCGAATGCGTGATTTCGCCGAGCACGGCAAGCCGCTGGGTCCGCTGCCCTCGCCTGGTGTCTTCGCGCGACACAATGCGGTCGACACCCCGGCGTTGCTGCCCGACGGCACCCCGGCCGACGCGTCGGTCTCCCGGGTGTTGGCCGCCCGTGGTGATGTCCGCTCTGCGCCGGCCTTCGCCGACCAGATCGACATGCTCTCCAGTGGCCATGTCGCTGACGAACCTCCGGCGGCTCTGCCAGCGGCGCCCGCCGTGGCCGACGACACCGACACCACCGACTCCCCGGCCGCGACAGACTCGAGCAAATCTCGCGCTGAGGCGACCAAGGCCGCCGAGCCCGGTGTTGCCGCCGCAGGGGTGGCCCCGCTGGCCGACTTCGAGCAAGGGACCTGGGCCGGTTCGGTGCGCGCTCGTTCGGACCGGGCCCGGCCCGAGGGCTACGACGTGAAGGGCAACGCGAACTCGATGCTGTTCCATCGCCCAGGTGGACGTTGGTATGAGGTGACCGTGGCTGAGGTGTGGTTCGACTCGGCCGAGTCGGCTCAGGCGGCAGGTTTCACCGAAGCCGGCAAGCGGAAGAAGAAGGAGGGGAACCGATGACCCCCTACATCGTCTTGTCGGCGATCTTGTTCTCGATCGGTGCCGTCGGCGTACTCGTGCGGCGGAACGCCATCGTGGTGTTCATGTGCGTGGAGTTGATGCTCAACGCGTCCAACCTGGCCCTGATCACCTTCGCCAAGCACAACGGCAACCTGGAAGGCCAGATCGCAGCCTTCTTCGTCATGGTTGTCGCCGCCGCCGAGGTGGTTGTCGGCCTCGCCATCATCATGACCATCTTCCGCACCCGCCGCTCGACCTCGGTCGACGACGCGAGCCTGCTGAAGTACTGAGGGGTATGACGTGAGCACTCTGGTTCTGACCCAGATCTTCACCGAATCGACGGTGCCGGCGATCACGCCGGCCCCGGCCGACGGTGTGTTCGGGCTGCTCTGGCTGGTCATCGCGCTACCCGCCCTCGGCGCAGCCGTGCTGCTGCTCGGTGGGCGCCGGACCGACCGCTGGGGCCACCTGCTGGGAGTCGCCACCGTGGTGACCTCGTTCGTGCTGAGCCTGTCCCTGTTCGTGGCCCTGTGGGGCCGCGGCGCCGAAGACCGCTCCGTCGCCCAGCACCTGTGGACGTGGTTCACTGCCGGCTCCTACAAGGTCGAGTTCAGCCTCCTCTACGACCCGTTGTCGGCGCTGTTCCTGCTGCTGATCACCGGGGTGGGCTCACTCATCCACGTGTACTCCATCGGCTACATGGCCCACGACGAGCGTCGCCGTCGCTTCTTCGGCTACCTCAACCTCTTCGTCGCGGCCATGTTGATCCTGGTGCTCTCCGGTGACTACCTCGGGGTCTTCATGGGTTGGGAAGGCGTCGGCCTGGCCTCCTACCTCCTGATCGGCTTCTGGCAGCACAAGACCTCGGCCGCGGTCGCGGCCAAGAAGGCCTTCGTGGTCAACCGGGTCGGCGATATCGGCATGGCCCTGGGTGCCTCGTTGATCTTCGCCACCTTCGGTACGACGAGTTTCGCGGCCATCTCCCACGTGTCGAGCCAGGCCAGCCCGACCACGTTGACTGCCATCGGCCTCCTCCTGCTGCTGGCCGCCTGTGGCAAGTCGGCGCAGTTCCCGCTGCAGTCCTGGCTGCTGGACGCGATGGAGGGCCCCACCCCGGTCTCCGCGCTGATCCACGCCGCGACCATGGTGACCGCGGGTGTCTACC
>CALMLL010000126.1 GCA_937868075.1 uncultured Marmoricola sp.
GCCGCGCGATGATGACCAGCATGTTGCGCTTGGAGATGGCAGTGCCGGCCCACTTGGTCGAGGCCGTTGAGGAGACGCTGAAGGACGACCCTGCGATCCCGCACCTGACGTGGGTCCGCGGAGCCTCGGTCAAGCCGCAAGGCGACCTGTTGATTCTCGACATCGTCAGGGAGGCGGCCAACGCGGTCATCGCCCGTTTAGAGGCCATCGATGTCCATCACGAGGGGATTCTGCAGGTGCGTCAGGTGCCGGCATGGATCTCCAGGGACGGCTTCAAGGCCGAACAAGAAGCTCCCGGCGCACCCGCGGATGCCGTGGTCTGGCTCGAGGTCACCAGCCGGGCCTACGACGACTCCGAACTCAACTTCACGTTCTTGTCCTTCATGACGATGGCCACGATGCTGGCCGCGATCGCGATCGTGTTGGACTCTCAGATCCTGACCGTCGGCTCGATGGTGCTGGGTCCCGAGTTCGGCGCCATCGCCGCCCTCGGGGTGGCGCTGGTGCGGCGCCGGATGGGCCTGTTCAAACACGCCGTCATCGCTTTGGTCGTCGGGTTCGGGTTTGCGATCCTGGCGACGTACGCCATCTCCCTGGCCGGGGCAGCGTTGGGATGGATCAGCCCCGAGGACGTGCGCTCCCACCCCTCCACGGCGTTCATCTATCGCCCTGACCGTTGGTCGTTCGCGGTGGCTGTCATCGCCGCTGCCGCAGGGGTGCTCTCGATCACCTCGGCCAAAGTGGGAGGCCTGTCCGGGGTGTTCATCTCGGTGACCACGATTCCGGCTGCCGGCAACATCGCCATCGGCGCTGCGCTCGGGCTCTGGGACGAGGTCGGCGGCAGCGCGCTGCAGTTGTTGGTCAACATCAGCGGCATGGCCGTCGCCGGATGGATCACGTTGCTCCTCCAACAGTTCGTCTGGGACCGCGTGCAGACGCCGGGCAAGCGGCGGTGGTGGCGCGCTCGTCGCCGCGAGGTCGTCGCCTCGACGCCCAACGTTCCCTGATCCGGACCGGCCCGCAGGCCGGGTGCGGTTAGATTGCCCGCTATGGACATCGTGGACGTGCGCGAGCGGGCGATCCGGGCGCTGTGTGACCAGCAGTACGCCGACATCGTCGACCTCGTGGTGTGGGTCGACAACGACGTGGCCTACGCGGCCAATCACCTAGGTCGGGTCTGCTGGACCGAGGAGGGTCGTCAACTGCTCGACGGCACCGATCCGATCGGCAGTGAGGACCCCATGGCGTTCCTGCCCTACGCCGAGGAGTTGGCCAACCCCAGCCCGGCCCGTTCCACCGAGAACGCCTACCCCTATCCGAGGGTGCGGTTGCTCAGCTTCTTCTCCGACCCCGAGCGCTCACCGGACCTGGCGATCGTGCACACCCCGAGACATGACTTCCGCGACCAACGGGGACACACCGGCGAGCACGGTTCTCTCGACCTGGTCCAATCGCGGGCGCCCTGGGTGATGAGCGGCCAGGGCGTGCGACGCGAGGGCTTCGTCCACGACCACGCCCGTCTGGTCGACGTCGGGCCGACTCTGGCCGCGCTGGCCGGGGTACCCGAAGCGGAGTTGCAGGACCGCGACGGTGCCGCTCTCGATGGTCGCCCCCGGCTCGAGCACCTCGACAGCGTGCAACCGCGACGGGTCATCGGGATCCTGTGGGACGGCGGCCACTCCGGTGAGGTCCTCTGCGGCGCGGAGGAGGGTTGGCTGCCCAACGTGGCCCGACTGATCGAGCGTGGTCTGGCGTTCAGGGGCGGGGCGATCGCGGAGTTCCCCTCCATCACCTTGACCAACCACACCGCGATCCTCACCGGGGTCGGTCCGGGTCGGCACGGTGTGATGGGCAACGTCTACTACGACCGTGTGAAGAAGCACCAGGTCGTGCCGAACGACCAGTCCACCTGGCACCGCAGTGCAGAGTGGCTGCACGACTCGGTCGCGACCATCTTCGAGATGGTCAACGACCACGCCGGTGCTCCCGGTCCGGTGCGCACCGCCTGCATCGACGAGGCCATCGACCGCGGCGCGGACTACTCCACGATGGGTCTGATGCGCGAGACGGGGGAGTCGACCACAGACGCTCTCGACGACTTCCTGCCGCCCAAGGAGTCGCCGTACCGAACCTCTGATGAGTTCGAGTGGGATGGCTGGTTCACGTGGAGCCAGCGGGTCGACGACCTGGGGCTGCAACAGATCCTGGACCTGTGGGCAGACCCGACAGCCGCGCCGAGGCTGACCTGGTGGTCCAACATCGTCTCCGACGCCGGTCACCACGAAGGCGGCCCGCGGTCACGTCAGGGCCGCGAGGGACTGATCCAGTCCGATCGGCGCCTGGGCGTCTTCTTGGACCACCTCGAAGCTCACGGGGTGATCGACGAGGTGACCATCCTGCTCACTGCCGACCACGGATTCGAGGCCAGCGACCCGGCGGTCACCGGTTCGTGGCAGGCTGCCCTGGACGGTCTCGGTGTGCCGTACCGCGAAGAGGGGCCCAATCCAGGGTTGGTCTACTTCGGCATCGAGGGCGGACGCGACTACGTCTGAGCCGGCTACACGACCCAGGTAGGTGACCTCTTGATCACGCCGGACATCGACCGGTCACCCAACCATTCGCTGGCTGCGGTGCTGCGGGTCACCGACTTCCGTCGGTTGTGGCTGGGACTGAGCCTGTCGAGCCTGGGTGACTGGCTGGGGTTGTTGGCGATCACCGCGATGGCCAACAGGCAGGCCGGCGATCTGGGGTCGGTTCTGGGCAACGCGAGCGCCTATCAACTCCAGAACTTCGCCATCGCCGGGGTGCTCTTCCTGCGGATCGTGCCTGCCCTGGTCATGTCTCCGATCGCCGGCTACATCGCCGACCGGGTCGATCGGCGTACGACGCTTGTGGTGGGTGACTACCTGCGGGCGGCGCTGTTCTTCTCGATGCCGATCGTGGGCTCCCTGTGGTGGGTCTTCGCCGCCACGGTGCTGATCGAGGCGGTGAGCCTCGTCTGGGGCCCGGCCAAGGACGCCACTGTTCCCAATCTGGTCCCGGCTCACCGACTTGAGGCGGCCAACCAACTGAGCCTGGCCACGACCTACGGCTCGGCCCTTCCCGCTGCGTTGGCCTTCACCGGGCTCACACTGCTCAGCCAGACGGTGACCTGGTCGACCGGGATCGGGTCACTGACCAATCCGATCGAGTTGGCCCTGTTCTTCAACGCCTTGACGTTCCTCGTCTCGGGTCTGGTGATCTCGCGACTCACCACGATCCCTCCCGGCCCCGCGATCGGTGTCGGGTCCCAGCAGAGTCCGCTCAGCATCGTTCGAGAAGGCTGGGCGTACGTCGCCGGCACTCCCCTCGTACGCGGCCTGATCGTGGGCATCGTGGGGGCCTTTGCAGCAGGCGGCGTCGTGATCGCCTTGGCCCGCACGTTCGTCGCCGACCTGGGAGGTGGTGATCCCGGGTACGGGCTGATGTTCGGGGCGGTGTTCGCCGGCCTCGGCCTGGGCATGTGGCAGGGTCCACGGCTTCTGCGCGGCCTGTCGCGGCGGCGCTTGTTCGGTATGACTCTGACCGGGGCCGGGGTG
This sequence comes from uncultured Marmoricola sp., assembly GCA_937868075.1. Taxonomy (GTDB): domain Bacteria; phylum Actinomycetota; class Actinomycetes; order Propionibacteriales; family Nocardioidaceae; genus Marmoricola. Next base: position 3,579 of record CALMLL010000126.1, read on the forward strand.
ATGCTGATCCCGATCGCGGTGAGTCAGGACCTCACCGCCTCCCTGGGCTTGGTCGTCCTTCTCGGGTTCTTCGCCGGAGTCGCCTGGGTCACCGGCAACACCATGTTGGGTCTGGAGGTCCCTGACCATCTGCGCGGGCGGACGATGGCCTTCGTTGCGTCCTTGATCCGGCTGGCTCTCAGTGTGGTTCTCGCCGTGGCTCCGGTGATCGCCGGGTTCATCGGCACCCACTCGTTCGATATGCCGCGCTCCCAGGTCAGCCTGGTCTACAACGGTGCCGCTTTCACGTTCTTGCTGGCCGGGCTGGTGATGATTGTGGTCGGACTGACCTCGTATCGTCAGATGGACGACCGGAAGGGCATCTCCCTCATGCACGATCTGCGCCACGCCGTGGGTGGCTCCGCGGGCTTCTACACCGCCACCGGCCTTTTTGTGGCCTTCGAAGGCGGCGAGGGGGCCGGCAAGTCCACCCAGGCTCGCTTGCTGAAGGAGTGGCTGGAGACCGAGGGTTACCACGTCGTCCTCACCCACGAGCCAGGAGACACCGGCGTGGGTCAACAGTTGCGCCGCATCGTGCTCGATCCGGCCACAGGGGACATCTCCGACCGCACGGAGGCTCTGATCTATGCCGCCGACAAGGCCGAACACGTCGATCGAGTGGTTCTGCCCGCCTTGAGGGAGGGCGCGGTCGTGGTGACCGACCGCTACGTCGACTCCACCTTGGCCTACCAGGGGGCAGGTCGTGACCTCCCCGACGGGGAGTTGGAGCGAGTGGCTCGGTGGGCGACCCGCGATCTTCGCCCGCACCTGACCGTGCTGCTTGACCTTGCCCCAAGCCACGGACTTGACCGTTTCGAGGAGCGCGACCGCATCGAGGCGGAGTCCGTGGACTTCCACGAGCGGGTCCGCGAAGCCTTCCTGCGCATGGCGGGGGCGCTGCCCGAGCGCTATCTGATCGTCGATGCGGCCGCCGATCGTGAGGCGATCGCCGGGGCGATCCGGGCGCGGATCACTCCGCTCCTCGGTCAGGCCGCCCGGGAGTCCTCGTGACGGTGTGGGACGCCCTGGTCGGCCAAGGGCCGGCAGTGGAAACCCTGAGCCGAGCCGTTGCCGGCGACATGTCTCATGCCTGGTTGCTTACCGGGCCCCCCGGCTCCGGACGCTCCAACGCCGCCATTGCCTTCGCGGCCGCGCTTCAGTGTGAACAGGGTGGGTGCGGCACCTGCCACTCCTGCCACACCGCGCTCTTGGGCTCCCACCCCGATATCTCGATCACCCGCACCGAGTTGCTCTCGATCGGTGTCAAAGGGATGCGCGAGCTCGTCTTGCGCGCTGCCCTGCGCCCGGCCGGGAACCGCTGGCAGGTGATGATCATCGAGGACGCGGACCGTCTCACCGAGCAAGCCGGCGACGCGCTGCTCAAGGCGCTGGAGGAACCACCGCCGCGCACCGTCTGGGTGCTGTGCGCACCCGGCGTCGAAGATGTGCTGCCGACGATCCGGTCTCGAACCCGGCTGGTCGTGTTGGCCACGCCGTCGGTCGAGGATGTCACCGACTTCCTGGTCGAGCGCGTCGGCGTACCCCGTGAGAAGGCCGCCTATGCGGCTCGCGCCAGCCAGGGTCACATCGGTCGGGCCAAGGCGTTGGCCACCGATGAGGCGACCTTGGCGAGACGGCGCGCGGTCGTGCAGATGCCAGGCCAACTGACCTCACCCCAGGCATGTCTGGTCGCGGCCGAGAACCTCGTCAAGGCAGCCACCGAGGAAGCCAAGGCGCTCACCGAGTCGACCGATGCGCGGGAGAAGGACGAGTTGGACCGCATGTACGGCGTGGTCGAGCGAGGCCGCCGTCCGCGTGAATACGCACCGGCTCTCCGAGAGCTCACTGACGCCCAGAAGACCCGCAGCAAGCGCCGTGTTCTCGACGTGGTGGACCGCGGACTCATGGACCTCGTCTCGGTGTATCGCGACACCCTGACGCTGCAGTTGGGCACGGGCACGGACCTCGTCAACGACGAGATCCGCGGTGATCTGCAGGCGCTTGCTCGGCGTACTTCTCCGGAGAGCAACCTGGGTCGTATCGATGCGATCTTCGCCGCGCGCGAGCAGATGTTGGAGTTCAACGTCCCCCCGTTGCTGGCCCTGGAATCCATGATGATCGGCCTCGGGGTGGGGACCAGGCACGACGCCTGAGCGCCTGGTCATGGGCGCTGCTTAGAGTTGCCCCATGACTGTGCCGCCCACCGTGCCGCCCACTGCACCTCCAGCCGGCCGCCGCAGGTGGCTGGGCCTCGTCCTGGCTCTGGTGATCGGGAGCCTGGTGATGGCCACCATCGGCACCGGCATCTGGGCGTGGCGGGCCAGCCTCGACCGGCCCAAGGGATCGTCTGGGGGCACCACGTCGAACGCGCCGCAACCGATGCCCAGCACAGCCCCCGCACTTGCTCGCTTCTACGACCAGAAGATGACCTGGAAGCCGTGCGGCAACGGCCACAAGTGCGCCAAACTCACAGTTCCGCTCGACTACGCCAAGCCCACGGGCGCCGATCTGCAGTTGGCGGTGCTCAAGGTCCCGGCCTACGGCGAGGCGATCGGCTCGCTCGTGGTCAATCCCGGCGGTCCCGGAGGCTCCGGGGTCGAGTACGCCTCAGCCGAGGACGGGGTGTGGCCCACCGATCTCCTCGACTCCTACGACATTGTCGGCTTCGATCCGCGGGGCGTCGGTCGCAGCGACCCGCTGCATTGCATGACCACCGAGCAGACCGACCGGCTCCTGGCCTTCGACCCCGACCCGGACACCAAAGCCGAGGGTCGCACGCTGGACAACTTGGTGCGGTTGTTCGGACAGGGCTGCCTGGATCGCTCCGGGGCGCTGGCGCGGCACATGTCCACCGTCGAGGTCGCCAAGGATCTCGACATCCTGCGCCAGGTGCTGGGCCACGCCAAACTCGACTACTTCGGCGCCTCCTACGGCACCTTCATCGGCGCGACGTACGCCAACCTCTTCCCCGACCACGTGGGGCGGATGGTCCTTGACGGCGCTGTCGACCCGGCGTTGTCCAACAAGGAACTGTCCCTTCAGCAGGCCCACGGCTTCGAAGTGGCGCTGCGCGCCTACGCGGCCGACTGCGTGAAGCGCAAGAATTGCGTCCTGGGGGCCACCGTCGATGAAGCTGCCGTGCGGGTCCGCACCTTGCTCGACGACATCGAACGCTCCCCGCTGCCGACCGACTCCTCGCGCAAACTCGAGGTCGGCAACGCCATGATGGGGATCTGGCTACCGCTCTATGTCAAGGACTACTGGCCGCTGCTGACCCAGGCGTTGGCGCAGGCGATCAACAAGGGCAACGGTTCGAGGCTGCTCGAACTGGCCGACTACTACTCCGGGCGCGGGGTCAATCGCTACAACGACAACTCGATGGAGGTCCTCTACGCGGTCAACTGCCTTGACCACTCCGACTCGATCCCCACGAGCAAGGTCCCGTCCTACTTCCCCGAGTTCGAGAAGGCCTCACCGACGTTCGGCAAGGCCTTCGCCTATTCGCTGAGCACATGCGCGTCCTGGCCGATCAAGTCAGGTCAGGTCTCCAAGGCGATGGCCGCCACCGGTGCCCCGCCGATCGTGGTCATCGGTACCACCCGCGACCCGGCCACGCCGTACGCCTGGGCGCAGGCCCTGGCCGGCGAGTTGTCCTCCGGGGTGCTGATCAGCCGTGACGGCGACGGCCACACCGGCTTCAACCAAGGCAACTCCTGTGTCGACAAGGCCGTCACCGGGTACCTCATCGATGGCAAGGTCCCCAAAGATGGGCTCAGCTGCTGAGGTCGACGCGCCGTCGGGCTGGCCGAGGGGTGCTTGACCTGTGCTGGTCGGGCCCGGATAGTCGCCCCCCATGGAGCGGCTGAGCGGTCAGGACGCCACTTTCCTCTACACCGAGACCCGGCGTACGCCCTTCGAGATCGGCACCTGCCTGATCCTGGACACGCGGGGGCACGAGACCGGTGAGGCCTCGCGGGTGCGTCTTCGCGACCAACTGGCCACTCGACTGCATCTGGCCCCGCGGATGCGTCAACGGGTGCTGCGGGTCCCGTTGGATCTGCATCACCCGGTGTGGGTGGACGACGACCACTTCGACCTCGACTATCACGTACGCCGAGGGCTGCTGCCCTCTCCGGGCACCCCCGACCAGCTCCGGGGCTTCGTCAACGAGGTGCTCTCGCGACCCTTGGATCACGGTCGGCCGCTGTGGGAGCTCTATCTCATCGACGGTCTCGAAGAGGGTCGTTCGGCGCTGTTGATCAAGACCCACCACGCCGCCTTCGACGGGTTGGCCGGCTTCCAGGTCCTGACCGCTCTCGTCGACCTCGAACCCACTCCCGATCCCGGCCTCCATCGCCCTCAGCCCTGGTCGGCTGAACGGGCGCCCAGCACGATGTCTCTGCTCCTGGGTGCCGGCGTCGACCTGGCCCGTGAGCCCCTCGCCGTGCCCCGCGGGGTCGGTCGGCTGGTGCGCGACCTCCTGGCCACCACGACGACTACGCGCACGCCTGCAGAGGTGTTGGGCGCGTCGATGGCGCCGCCCAGCCCGTTCAACGACCGCCTCTCGAACCGGCGCAGCGTGCACTTCTTCGAGGTGTCCTTGAGTGAGGTGCTGGCGGTCAAGCAAGCCGCTGGGGTGAAGCTCAACGACGTGGCGCTGGCCATGGTCGGCGGCGGCTTGCGGCGCTATCTGGATCGCCATGACCACCCCACGACGCCCTCGCTGGTGACCTATCTGCCGGTCACACTGCGCTCGGGCGGGGAAGGGGCCGGCAACCACACCACAGTGGTGTCCGCGCACATTGGCACCGACGTGGCCGATCCGCTGGAGCGGTTGGCCTCGCTGGCCGCCCAGACCCGGTCGGCCAAGGAACGCGCCGGTGGCAGCGAACCTCCGTTGATCCTGGACATCTCGGCGGTGACCGGCCCGGCAGTCGGAGCCTTCCTCGAACGTCTCGCCGTCGCGGTGCGAACCACCGAGATCCTGCGCCTTGCCGGGAACCTTGTCGTCTCCAATGTTGCCAGCGTGCCGTTCCCACTCTTCGCCTTGGGCGCCAGCGTCGAGTCCGTCTACCCGATCGGGCCGATCTCCGACGGGGTGGCACTCAACTTCACCCTGCTCAGCTACGAGGGCTCGTTGTGCTTCTCGATGCTCACCGATCCGACGGTCGTCACCGACCATGAGCGGCTTCTTGAGGACTGTTTGGAGTCCTGGGCCGAGTTGCGCTCGGCCGTGCTCGGGTAGCGGGCCTAATCGAGTCCGAGCAGATGGGCTGCGGTGTCGAAAGCGGCCCCCGGGTGGAGTACGTCGAGCAGCACCGACTGCATCCCGGCCCGCTCTCCGGCGAGGGCGTAGGCAGGGTTGTCGTCGACGAAGACGAGTTGGTCGGCCGGCATACCCACGGTGTCGATCACGGCGGCGTACGCGGCGGGGTCGGGTTTGCGGATGCCTTGTTCAGTGGCGTCGTACACAAGGTCGAAGAGGGGGAACCATGTCTGGGACTCGACCCAGGCGCGGCCCTGGAAGTCCATGAGTTCGTTGCTGAAGATCGCGGTCGTGAGGCCGGCGGCTTTGCAGGCTCGCAGCAGCGCAACGGCCTCGGGGCGGGCCGGGTCGATGTCGGGGTGCTGGAACATCGCGCGCATCAGGTGCGGCTGCCCCATGAGCGGCGCTCCCCGGCGTACGGCGATCTCGGCGTTTCCCAACCAGTAGTCGCGCTCGGTCAACTCCCCGGCCAGGTGGCGCTGCCAGAGCTCGTCAACACCGCCGTCGAAGGGACCTCGGCCCGGGATCGTCCGGGGCGGGATTCCGGTCAGTCGCTCGAAGTCGTCGGCGATCTCCCAGGCCGACTTCAACAACACCACGCCGACATCGAGAAGCAGAGCAGTCACGCGTGGACTGTAGCCAGTGGGGTCTGGGCCTGCCATGGGGAGCATTGGGCCGCTCCGATCCATGTCCCCAGGCAATTGAGGAGCCGCTGTCGATCAACAGCCGGAGCCCTGTAGAGCACCAACCCAGGCCACTCCATCAAGGAGGACCCGGACTCATGCCTTCCGTGGAGCCGCCTGTCGGAATCGAACCGACGACCTATTCATTACGAGTGAATCGCTCTACCGACTGAGCTAAGGCGGCCTGCGCCGGGCCGGGCCCTGGACGCGGTTGGTGAGTATATGGCGCCAAGGCGGCTGTCGGCGAACCGGCCCGGCGGAGACAGAGGCCGGCTGTCAGGGTGGGAGGTTCGCCGGGAAAGGGGGCCGGCGGAGGTCCGCAGCGAACTAGAACACGTTACAGTCCCTGGCATGATCCAGGATCGTTTCTCTCTGCGTGGTCAGGTCGGTGTGGTGACCGGCGCCGGACGCGGCATCGGTGCGGCCACTGCGGTCGCGTTGGCCCAGTCCGGGGCTGATGTGGTGATCAGCGCCCGGCACGGAAGCCAACTCGCCCAGGTCGCCGAGGCGGTCGAGGCCGCCGGCCGCCGGGCACTCATCGTGAAAGCCGATCTCATGGACCTCGACGCGGTCGCAGGCCTCGCCGCGGCGGCGTACGACGAGTTCGGGCGCCTCGACATCGTGGTCAACAACGTGGGTGGCACCATCCCCAACGCCTTCCTCGACACCGACGCGGCCTACCTCGAAGAGGCTTTCCACTTCAACGTGAGCACCGCCCACGCGCTGGCCCGGGCGGCCGTGCCCCTGATGCTCAAGGGGGGCGGCGGCACGATCACCAACATCTCCAGCGTGGTCGGTCGGGTCGCCGGGCGCGGCTACCTCGCCTACGGCACCGCCAAAGCCGCCCTGGCCCACTGGACCCGGCTAGCTGCGGAGGATCTGGCTCCCCATGTGCGGGTCAACGCGATTGCGGTGGGCAGTGTGCGCACCAGTGCACTGGAGTTCGTGCTGGCGGATGAGAACACCGCCACCGAGATGAGCCAGAGCACCCCGCTGCAGCGCATCGGCGAGGCGGAGGACATCGCGGCGGCCGTGGTCTATCTCAGCAGCCAGGCCGGAGCATTCATGACCGGCAAGATCCTGGAGGTCGACGGTGGCCTCCAAAGTCCCAACCTCGACCTCAAACTCCCCGACCTGGAGGTAGGCGCATGAGCAAGAAACGCGTGGTGGTGTGGTCCACCGGAACCGTCGGACGGCACGCCATCAAGGGCATCGATGCCCACCCCGACCTCGAACTGGTCGGCGTGTGGGTCTCCAACCCCGACAAGGTTGGTCAGGACGTCGGTCGCCTGGCCGGTCTCGACCGGGACCTGGGTGTGGTGGCCACGAACGATAAGCAGGCGCTCTATGACCTCGCTCCGGACGCCGTGCTCCACGCGGCCATGACCGACGACCGGATCTTCGAGGCCATCGACGATCTCATCGACATCGTGTCCCACGGCATCAATGTGGTCAGTTCGGGCCCGGTCCTTCTCTGCTACCCCTACGGCCTGGGCCTGGATGAGTACGTCGACCGCATCAAGGCCGCCTGCCTCGCCTCGGGCGCCTCCCTGCACGTCAACGGGATCGACCCGGGCTTCGCCAACGATGTCCTCCCTCTGGTCACCAGCAGCCTGAGCCAGCGCATCGACCTGCTGCGCGTCTCCGAGATCGCCGACTACTCCACCTACTACCAACCCGTGGTCATGCGCGACCTGTTCGGGTTCGGCAAGCCGTTGGAGGAGGACGGGTTCTTGTGGACCCCGGGTGTGCTGACGATGGCCTGGGGACCCGTCGTGCGAGCGCTCGGCGACGCCCTGAGTGTCGATCTCGACCCGGACCTGGTCGAACACGTCGAGAAGGCTGCTGCGGACCGCGACCTCTCCACGCTCAGCGTGGATGCCGCAGCCGGGACCATGGCCGCAGTGCGGTTCAGTGTCACCGGCACCGTCGGCGGCACGCCGCGCATCGTTTTGGAGCACGTCACCCGGCTGGCCCAGGATCTCTGCCCGCCGTGGCCACAGCCGGCCGAGGGCGGCGGCTGCTACCGGATCGAGTTCGAGGGTGAGCCGCGGATGCGACTGGACCTGACCCACGCCGGGGAGCACGGTGACCACAACGTCAGCGGCATGATCATCACCGCCCAACGCCTGATCAACGCCATCCCGGCGGTGTGCGCCGCCGAACCGGGCCTGGTTCTGGCCAAGGACCTCCTGCCGGTCACCGGCCGCGGGCTCGTCTCGTCGTGAGGAACCAGCCGTAGTGATGGAGTGGACCGAGCCGGGGGTCTTCGAGGTCGCCCCCGGCGTACACCGCATGCCGCTGCCGCTGCCGATGGATGGGCTGCGGGCAGTCAATGTGTACGTCGTCGAGACCCACGACGGGCTCACTCTCATCGACGGCGGGTGGGCGATCCCGCAGTCGCGGGCGTTGTTTGAGGAGGGCCTGGCCAATCTCGGCTACGCACTCCACGACATCCGCTCATTCCTGGTCACCCACATGCACCGCGATCACTACACCCAGGCGCGGGTGGTGGGGACGCTGGTGGGGGCCGACGTTGCGGTCGGGATCGGTGAGAAACCCACCTTCGACATGATGTTCGACAACTCGATCACCGAGGACCCGATCCTGATTCGGCTGCGACTGGCGGGGGCGGAGGAACTGGCTCGGAACTGGCGGACGTTGATGCCTGCCGACCGCCCGGTGCTCGACTCCTATGGGCCGCCCGACCGGTGGTTCGAGGGCGATCACGTCATCGATGTCGGCACCCGCCGACTCGACGCACTCGCCACTCCCGGCCACACGCACGGGCACTTCGTGTTTGCTGACCAAGCTGCCGGTCTGCTCTTCGCCGGAGACCATGTGTTGCCGACGATCACTCCGTCGATCGGCTTCGAACCGGCGTTCCAACGACAACCGCTGCGCGACTTCCTCGACTCCCTGGCCAAGGTGCGGGCACTGCCCGATCTGAGGTTGCTGCCTGCTCACGGTCCGGTGACCGAGTCCAGTCACACTCGGATCGATGCCTTGGTGGAGCATCACCGGGTCCGACTCGACCAGACCCTCGGCTCGGTCGCCTCCGGTCGGCGTACGGCGTGGGAGGTGGCCGCCGACATCCCCTGGACATCACGCGGCAAGACCCGAGACGAGCTCGGCCCCTTCGATGTCGTCCTCGCCGCCTTCGAGACCCTGGCGCATCTGGAGCTGCTTGCTGCTCGAGGCGATCTGCGGCGGACCGAGACCTCGGGGGTCGTGGAGTTCGCGACCGGCTAGTCCCATCGCGCCAAGCCGAACCTGTTCGCCTTCAGGTGCCCCAACTGTGCTGAGGAAATGGGAGCTGTGCCGTGGTTGCAACCACGGCACAGCTCCAGTATCGCGTCTTCGCCGACGAAACCGGCCGGGGCGTAGGCTGTTCACCGAACGACAGGGGAGCGCCACCGAGGCGCTGAGAGTGCGGTGATCCGCAGACCCTCGAACCTGATCTGGTTAGTACCAGCGAAGGAAGTCGAGTCTCGTCCCCTCCCGAGTCATGGGAGTGACATGCGAAAGACCCTCATCACGTGCCTGCTGGTGGGCCTCACCGGCTGCGCCTTCTCCAGTACGCCGACGGCCGACTCGACCACGGTCGTGGTGGCCACTCACAGCAGTTGGGCCATGGACAAGGCAGTCATCAAAGCCTTCGAGAAGGAGTCCGGATACACCGTCAGGATCCGCCCACAAGGTGACGCCGGTGAGTTGACCAACAAACTCATCCTGACCAAGGACGCCCCGATCGCGGACGTGGTCTACGGCATCGACAACACCTTCGCGAGCCGGGCAACCGACGCCTCCATCATCGCCGCTTTCGAGCCCAAGAACGCCCCGAAGGACGTGGCGTCTCGCAAGGGACTCACCCCGATCGACGTCTCCGACGTGTGCGTCAACATCGACGACACCTGGTTCGCGGCCAAGAAGATCCCCGCGCCTCGGACCCTGGGGGACCTCACCAAGAGGCGCTACCGCAATCTCACGGTGACGCCCGGGGCCAACACCTCCAGCACCGGTCTGGCGTTCCTGCTGGCCACGATCGCCACGTACGGCGACGCCTGGCCGACCTACTGGACGCGACTCATGGCCAACGGCCTCAAGGTCGACGCCGGCTGGGAGGACGCCTACACCGTCGATTTCACCGCCGGTGGCGGCAAGGGCAGCCGCCCGATCGTGGTCTCCTACGCCTCCTCGCCCCCCTTCACCGTGCCCGAGGGCGGGACCAAACCGACGACCAGCGCACTGCTGGACACCTGCTTCCGGCAGGTGGAGTACGCCGGAGTGCTGGCCGGGGCCAAGAACCCCGACGGCGCGAAGGCCTTCGTCGAGTTCATGGTGAGCGCCCCGTTCCAAGAGGCGCTGCCCGAGAACATGTACGTCTTCCCATCCACAGGGGCGACCGTGCCGAAGGACTGGGCTCGGTGGGCCCCGCTTCCCGAGCATCCGCTCAGCCTCGATGCGGACCTGATCGCCACCAACCGCGACACCTGGCTGGCCACATGGCGCGACATCGTCACCTCCTAGCCCTGGGTGCGCTGCCGTTGGCGGTGCTGGGTCTGTTCTTCGCCTACCCGGTGCTGGGGATGGCCGCGCGCGGATTCGCGGACGGTCCGGGGGCCGTCCTCGGTGTCCTAGCCAGGGAGCGGACCCAGCAGGTCCTGTGGTTCACGCTCTGGTCCGCAGGCCTGGCCACTGTGCTGGCCGTCCTGTTGGGGGTGCCGGTGGCCTACACGCTCTATCGGCTGCGCGTGCCCGGCCGGTGGCTCCTGCGGGTCGCCGTCGTGGTGCCCTTCGTCTTGCCCACGGTGGTGGTCGGTGTCGCCTTCCGACAACTCCTGGCCCCCGGTGGTTGGCTCGGCAGCCTCGGCCTGGACGGCAGTGCTGCCGCAATCGTGGCGGCACTGGTGTTCTTCAACGTCGCGGTGGTCGTGCGCACGGTCGGAGCCATGTGGGAGTCCCTCGACCCGCGCCGCGAGGAGTCGGCGCGCGTTCTGGGGGCGACTCGGGCGCAGGCATTCCTCACGATCACGCTGCCGGCCTTACTTCCGGCGATCGCCGCAGCCGCCACGGTGGTGTTCTTGTACTGCGCGACCGCGTTCGGCGTCGTACTCACCCTGGGCGGGCTGCGCCACGCCAACATCGAGACCGAGATCTGGCTGCTCACCAGCCAACAACTCGACCTCACCGGGGCAGCGGCACTGAGCATCCTGCAGGTGTTGGTGATCGTGGTGCTGCTGGCCCTCGCCGCCCGACTGGACCGCTCCAGTGACCGGGCCGGTGCGGCCCAGGAGCCGGCTCGCCCGACGAGGGGTGACCTGCCGGTGCTGGCGTGGACGAGCGCGGTGCTTGCGGCCCTGGCGCTGCCGCTGGCCGCGCTCGTGGTGCGCTCCTTGGAGTACGAAGGTCGTTGGAGCCTGCGCAACTACGCGGCCCTGGCCGGAGACAATCCGGCGTTGGCCGCCACGGCAGCCGAGGCATTGTCCAACTCCCTGCAGATCGCGGTGGTGGCAGCGACCTTCGCCGTCGGACTTGGGGGCCTGGTCTCCTGGTTGGTGACCCAACCCACGCACGGCAGGTGGGCCTCGTTGGTCCTGCGTTCCTTCGACACCGCGTTCATGCTGCCCCTGGGGGTCTCCGCCGTGACTGTCGGTTTCGGTTTCCTGGTCACCCTGGGTCGGCCGCCGCTGGCCTTGCTGGACTGGCCCTGGCTGGTCCCCATCGCGCAGGCGATGGTGGCCCTGCCACTGGTCGTACGCACGGTCACCCCGGTGCTACGTGCCATCGACGATCGCCAACGACAGGTCGCGGCCAGCCTGGGTGCCTCTCGATGGCGGGTTTTCCTCACCGTCGAGATGCCCCTGGCCTGGCGTGCCCTTCTGGCTGCCACCGGATTCGCATTCGCGATCTCGTTGGGCGAGTTCGGCGCCACCAGCTTCCTGGTCCGTGACGAAGTACCGACCTTGCCTGTGGTGATCTATCGGCTCATCGGGCACCCCGGGGCGGCCAATGCCGGCACGGCGATGGCGGCCTCGGTGGTGCTGGCGCTGCTCACCGCTGCTGTGATGCTGCTGGTCGAGCGCACCCGCGTGCGCGGCGTGGGAGCCTTCTGACATGGGTCTTGAGGTCCGTGAGGCGCGGGTACGGTTCGGGGCCACCACCGTGGTCGACTCGGTGAGCTTCGAGGTGCCGACCGGTCAGGTGCTGGCGATTCTGGGTCCCTCGGGGTGTGGCAAGACGACGCTTCTTCGCGCCATCGCCGGTCTCGAACCGCTGTCGGCCGGGTCGATCCGCTACGACGGCATTGCCGTGGACAAGGTCCCGGTGCACAAACGTGGCTTCGCCTTGATGTTCCAAGACGGCCAACTCTTCGATCACCTCACCGTCGCGGACAACGTCGGCTATGCCCCGCGGCTGCGTGGTCAGCGCGACGCCGCTCAGATCGAGGAGCTGCTCGGCCTCGTCGGCCTCGCCGGGTACGCCGACCGGTCCCCGGCCACCCTGTCCGGCGGCGAACGTCAGCGGGTCGCCCTGGCTCGGGCGCTGGCCGCCAAGCCCCGACTGCTCCTGCTCGACGAGCCGTTGAGCGCACTCGACCCCACGCTTCGGGATCGGTTGGCGGTCGATCTGCGTGACATCCTCACCACGACCGGCACCACAGCAGTCATGGTGACCCACGACCACGATGAAGCCTTCACCGTCGCCGATCGGATGGCGGTCATGCGCCGGGGACGGCTGGTGCAGCAGGGCACGTTGGCCGACGTCTGGGCCCGGCCGGTCGATGCCGACACCGCACTCTTCCTCGGATACGCCAGCGTGGTGGAGGGTTCGCTGCTCGGCATGCGGCCGGGCCCGGTGGCGCTTCGGCGCTCGGCTCTGCGAGTCGCCGAGTCCGGAACGCTGGTCGGAGTGGTCCGCGGCTTGCGCAGCACACCGGAGCTGGTGCGCCTCGAGGTGGAGTTGCCCGGCCTCGGCGTACTTTCCGCTGTGGCGGACCCGACCGCACTGGTCACGGTGGGCCAGAGGGTGCGCCTGGCCCTGGATCAGAACCGCACCGCGCCCGTCGCGGCGACCTCCTAGACTCTCACCTGTGATGCGTCGCGCCTACACCCTCATGGTTGCTGTGGCGCTGCTCATGGGCGCCTTGGCCCTGTTGGCGAGTCGTCATCTTGGTTATCCGCTTCGCGATCCTGAGGGTTTCTTGGGGCCGGCCTGGGTGCGGCTGCCCTTGTTGTGTCTGGGCGCGTTCATCGGCGACATCGTGCCGCGCACCCTGTGGCACACCCGGGGCAAACCGAAGTTGTTCAAGCAGGAGGCCAAGCGGCTCATCGACGAGCACTGGACGCGCGAGCGGATCCAGTTGGTGATCGTCGGGCTGGTCTGCTTCTACATCACCTACGTGTCCTACCGGAACCTCAAGAACTTCCTCCCGTTCATGCTGGCCACATCCAGTGGTCGACCGATCACCCACGACTACGCGCTGCACAGTTTCGACAAGTGGCTGCTCTTCGGGCACGATCCGGCGTTGCTGCTCCACGGCCTGCTGGGCACCAACACGGCCGCCCACGTCTTGTCGACCATCTACCTGCTCTTCTTGCCCATGGTCCCGATCTCGGTCACCGCCTGGGCGGTGTGGTCGCGCAACATCAGCTTCGGCTACTGGTTCGTCACCGCACAATGCCTGGCCTGGAGCCTGGGAACCGCTAGCTACTACTTGATTCCGACCCTGGGCCCCAACTTCGCCTTCGAATGGATCTACCGCGACCTGGCCGAGACCGGTGTCTCGGCGCTACAGGACAGCCTGTCCTACGGGCGTACCGACGTCGTGTGGGACCCATTCAGCGACGGCGTCCAGTCCGTGGCGGGGTTCGCCTCGCTGCACGTGGCGATCACCTTGCTGTTCGCCTTGGTCGCGCAATACACCGTGCGGCACGCCATCATCCGCTGGACGTTGTGGGCCTATTTCTCGATCACCGTCGTTGCGACGATCTACTTCGGCTGGCACTACATCGCCGACGACCTGGCCGGCGTCTTCATCGCCTGGCTGTCCTTCTATCTGGGCGCTCTCGCAACCGGCCAGAAGTTCGACCGACATGGGCGAAGTTCCCACCCGACGACGACCACCGATGAGGTCCCGGTCGAGTCCTGAGCGACTCCGCCGCGCCCCGCATGTGGGCGAGTCCCAAGAATTACATCCATGTAGTTAGTCAAGGCGACACGCCGAGACTTCTGAATATTTCTGAGAAAACTGTTTCCAATGTGACGAAAGAGCTCTAACGTGGCGGATTGGAACGCCGAGCCGATGGGGAAGCGGCTCGAACTCCGCAACGAAAGGGATGGACGAGAACATGCGACTCGCCCGTGCCGCCGCGACTGGAGTCGCGACCCTCGCCCTGACAGTGGGGGTCGCGACCATCGCCGTCACCAGTGCCGCGGCGGACCCCGATCCCACCCCCGAGCAACTCCAGCAGGCGCAGGTTGCCGTGGAGACACAGGCGCAACGTGTGGCCAGGCTCCAGGGGGAGTGGGCCGCAGCGGACCAGCGGGTTGAAGCAACCGCCGTCGCCGCTGAGCAGGCCACCGAGGCTTTCAACGGCTTGAGATACGCCCTGGCCCAGGCCAAGGCGGAACTGGCCCTGGCTGAAGGGGAAGCGGCCTCAGCGCGGCGTCAGGTGGACGAGCAGCGCGGAGTCATCGCCGACATGGTGGTCGGCTCCTATCGTGACGTTGGGCAACTGAGCACCGTCGAGGCGGTTGTCGGGGCCGACGACCCCGAGTCGATGCTGGCACGCATCGGCACGGTCAGCAGCGTCAACGACGCTATGCAGGCCGACTTCGATGCCTTCCGGGCCTCCAGCGAGCGCGCCGATCGCGCCGAGCAAGCCGCCACCCGAGCCCGGGACCGTCAGATCACCCTGCTGGCCAAGGCCCGCGAGGCGCGTGACCTGGCCCGCGCGCAGCAGCGTGTCGCCCAGGCAGCGGCAGCAGCACTGGCCGGTGAGCGGGAACGCCTGGTGGCGGACCTGGCTCGTGCCCAGGGGATCTCGCGGGCGCTCGTACGCCAGCATCAGGCTGCCCTGACCAAGCCCAAGAACGATCCCCGCGCTCCGAGAGGGCCGAAGGACAAGCCCAAGAACCCCGGCACTCCCACCCCTCCCGAGCCGGGCCCCTCGCCCGCCCCGCCGACCGATCCACCCAGCGATCCACCCCCGGTCATCGACCCGACTCCGCCTCCTCCCAGCGGGGGTGCCGCCAGCGCGATCGCGTTCGCCAAGCAGCAACTCGGTGAGCCCTACCGTTGGGGCGCAACCGGCCCCGACGCCTGGGACTGCTCGGGACTGGTGATGCGCGCATGGGCCGCCGGTGGGAAGACGCTGCCGCACTGGTCGGTGGGCCAGTACCGGGCCAGCACGCCGATCGATCGAAGCGCGCTGCGACCCGGAGACCTGGTCTTCTGGGCCTCCTCGAGCAGTTCGAGTTCGATCTATCACGTCGCGATCTACCTCGGCGGCGGCCAGATCATCCACGCCCCCCGGACCGGACGAAACGTCGAGATCGTCTCGATCGACTACTGGCGGGCTCCGGACTTCTTTGCCCGCCCCTAAGGCGGGCGCGGGGCGCGCGTTGCTCTTGGTGAATCCGGCTTTACTGGACCAATGATCTCTCGACGATCGGTCCTCCTCGGCGGGCTGGGTGCGGCTGCTGCAGCCGGCCTCTCCGGGTGCAGCGCGCACTCGGGTCCGACCGGCCATGCCTCGCGTACCTTCGGCTCACCGACCCCGATCTCGGCCTCGCCCGGGCAGAAGGTCGTGACCAAGACCCTGACCGCCAAGCCGGTGACACTTGATCTGGGTGGTCGCGAGGTCTCGACCTGGGCGTACGCCGACGCGGCCCCCGGCCCACTCGTGCGGGCCACAGCCGGCGATTTCCTGCGGGTGACCCTCGACAACCAACTGCCTGCCGAGACCACCATCCATTGGCACGGGATCCGGCTGCGCAACGCCGCCGATGGCGTGCCGGGCCTGACCCAGGATCCGGTGAAGTCCGGATCGCAGTTCGTCTACGAGTTCACTGCCCCCGACCCGGGCACCTACTTCTTCCACCCGCACGTGGGCGTGCAACTCGACCGGGCTCTCTACGGGCCGATGATCATCGACGACCCGGCTGAGCCGGGTGACTACGACCTCGAGTGGGTCGTGGTCCTCGACGACTGGATCGACGGCACCGGAACCACCCCCGACGAGGTCTTGAAGAAGCTGATCAGCGACGGTGGCGGTGGCTCCGGCCACGCCATGGGTGACGGGATGGAGGGGATGGACCACGACTCGATGGGCGGCATGTCGATGGGTCCGCCACCGTGGGGCGATGCCGGGGACGTCACCTATCCGCTGTTCCTGATCAACGGCAAGGCGCCGACCGACCCCGACGTTCTGCGGGGCAAGCCCGGTCAACGGGTGCGCCTTCGAATCATCAACGCCGCTGCCGACACCATCTTCGCGGTCGCGCTCGGTGGTCATCGGTTCACCATGACGCATGCGGATGGATACCCGGTGCAACCGGCCGACGCCGCTGCCTTCTACATCGGCATGGGGGAGCGCTACGACGCGGTCGTCACGCTCTCAGAGGGGGTCTTCCCGCTGGTGGCGCGGCCGTTCGGCAAGGAGTCGGGCGGGCAGGCCATGGCGCTGGTGCGCACCGGGAGTGGTCAGGTGCCGCCCCCGGACCACGAGCCGGGTGAGCTTGGGGCTGCGATCCTGGTTGGGTCGCTCCTTCAGCCCAGCGAAGGGGCGAAGCTGCCCGCCAAGGAGGTCGAGGCAAGCGTCGACCTCCGGCTCCAGGGGTCGATGAAGCCCTATCGCTGGGGGATCAACGGTGCGCCGTACGGCCATAACGAGCCGCTCAGCGTCAACGCCGGCCAGCGGCTGCGGATCGAGGCGGTGAACATGTCGATGATGACTCACCCCCTCCACATTCACGGGCACACGTTCGCGGTGCCTTCGGGTCTGCGCAAGGACACCGTGTTGATGGCACCGATGCAGTCCCTGGCCATTGACCTTGACGCCGACAACGTCGGTGACTGGATGGTCCACTGCCACAACAGCTACCACGCCGAGGCGGGCATGATGATCGATCTGACCTATGCCGACGCCTGAACCCTGCGGACCGGACGGCCGTGCTGCTGGCGCGTGATCACCAGCGTCGGTGAACGGTTCAGTCCGAGTGCTCGGCGTGCTCGGCGGCAGCCTTGATCGCGCGCTCGAAGGAGGCGCGGACTTCCTTCTCGGCCTCGAACCGGCCGACCCACTCGGCTCCTTCGACCGACTTGCCGGGTTCGAGGTCCTTGTAGACGGTGAAGAAGTGCTCGATCTCCAGGCGGTCGAACTTCGGGAGGTGGTTGATGTCGCGCATGTGCTCCAGGCGCGGGTCACTGACCGGCACGCACAGGACCTTGTCGTCACCGCCGGCCTCGTCGGTCATGCGGTACATCCCGATCGCGCGGCAGCGGATCAGGCAGCCGGGGAAGGTGGGCTCGCCGATCAGCAGGACCAGCGCGTCCAGCGGGTCGCTGTCCAGGCCGAGGGTGTCTTCGATGTAGCCGTAGTCGGCCGGGTACTGCGTGGAGGTGAACAGGGTCCGGTCCAGCCGGATCCGCCCGGTTTCGTGGTCGACCTCGTACTTGTTACGGCTCCCCTTGGGGATCTCGACCAGAACGTCGAACTCCATTGATTTCACCTTTCACCCAGCCACTGATCGCGATCACGGACGCCACCGGCTCGCGAGGCGATGGCGTGTCACGTCACAGTGTCGCGCACAATGGGCCACTGCGGTGATTCGTGAGCCGTTCGTCGGCAAACTGCCATCACCGGTTGGTCGATCATGAGGAGACCCATGGCACTCAAGGAGCAGTCGGGCCGGCTTCGGCGCGTGCTCTCGTGGGTGCCCGAAGTCCTCCTGGTGGCTGCCGTGGCCTTCTCCCTGGTCGCCGCTCACCTGCACCTCGGCGCGCGCTGGGGGCTGGAGGGACCTGACCCGGCGAAGCAACCAGCTCTGGTGCTGCCTCCTGAGGGACTGGATCTGAGGCTCGACCAGACCGTGGCGCCGGTGGCGACTCCTGCGAGCGGTCCGCCAGGAGACCCCACCGCGATCAGACAGGCGCTCGCGCCCAGATTGAACGCTCCGGCCTTGGGCAAACGGGTGGGCGTCGTTGTCACGGACCTGTCGACCGGAGCTGTGCTGTGGCGCACCGGCCCGACAACGGTCACCCCGGCCTCGACGATGAAACTGCTCACCAGCGTGGCGGCCCTGGACGTGTTCGGCCCCGAACAGCGCTTCAGCACGGCTGTCGTGCGAACCGGAGCGCGGCTCACCCTCGTCGGTGGTGGGGACCCGTTGCTGACCGGGAGGCGGACCAGGGGCTACCCCCAGCGGGCCAGTCTCGCTGAGTTGGCCGACAAGGTGGCCGCGGCCATCCACCGCCGCTGGGTCCGACTCGACTACGACGCTTCGCTCTTCTCCGGACCCCGGATCAACCCGGCCTGGCCCTCCGGCTACGTGCCCGACGGCGTGGTGCCCCCGATCACGGCTCTGTGGGACGACGAGGGCCATGCCCCCGGTGGCGGGTTCGTCGCCGACCCGGCACGGGACGCGGCGACCGATTTCGCCGCACTCCTGGCCAAGCGCGGCCTCAAGGTTCGCGGGCCGATCCGAGCCCACGCAGCGCCAACCGAGGCCGACCCGATCGCGGTGGTCAAGAGCCCTCCGCTGTCCGACATCGTCAGCCACCTGCTGGCGGTGAGCGACAACAACGCGGCCGAAGTGGTGGCACACCACGTCGGGCAGGGGGTCGGTGGTGAGGGTTCCTTCCGTGGCGGGGCTGCGGGGGTCCGGACGGTGCTGGCTCGGCTCGGCGTGCCCATGGCCGGCGCGCGGATCGTGGACGGCAGCGGGTTGGCGCGCGTCGATCGCCTCGACCCGGCCATGCTGGCGGCGGTCCTCCATATCGCTGCTGCCGAGGAGCATCCCCGGTTGCGCTCGGTCATCACCGGCATGCCGGTGGCCGGATATTCAGGATCCCTGACCTGGCGATTCGACCGGGGCGATCCGGCTGGTCGTGGACGGGTCCAGGCCAAGACGGGCACATTGACCGGCGTACACGGATTGGCCGGGGTGGCCACAGACGTGGCCGGCACCAGTTTCGGGTTCGTGATCATCGCTGACCGCGTGCCGGCAGCCAAGCAACTGACCGCCCGGATCCGCATAGACCAGGCCGCGGCGGCGCTCGCCGCCTGCTCGTGCGGCGCACCGTAGCCTGGGCCACGGGAACACCGAGGCCTCCCCGCGAGTTCTTCCCACCGCGGCCGGTCGGCCGCAACCCCACACTGAGGGAGCAGTAATCATGGGTGCACACCCGTCGATGGTCGACTGGGACGTCGCCGTCAAAGTCGCCACCAAGATGGCCGGAGACGGCCCGGTCGTCAGCAAGCGCGAAGCCGACGCCGTGGTGGCCGAACTCCGTGCCGGAGCCGAACGCTCAACACCGCTGGTCCGTCAGTTCACCGGACTCCACGCCCAGGAACGTACGGCGCCCGTGTTGGTCGTCAACCGTGCCGGCTGGATCCAGGCCAACGCCGACGGGTTCGCTGCCCTCACCGCGCCGCTGATGGAGAAGCTGGCCGCCAAGATGGCTGAGAAGACCCAGTCGCCGATGGGCAAGGCACTGGGCTCGCGCGTCACCGGCGCCGAGGTCGGCCTGATGCTCGGCTTCCTGTCCAGCAAGATCCTGGGCCAGTTCGACCCCTTCTACTCCGCTCCCGGGGCCGACGGCCGGCTGATGCTGGTGGCTCCCAACATCGTCCAGATCGAACGCGAACTCGACGTCGACCCGCACGACTTCCGGCTGTGGGTGTGCCTGCACGAGGAGACCCACCGGGTGCAGTTCACCGCCGTCCCGTGGATGCGCGATCACCTGCAGTCACTTATGCACGAGATGCTCGCCGAAGTACGCACCGACCCCGAAGAGATGGTCTCCGAGATCGTGGAGAAGGTCGGTGAACTCATCTCGGGCAAGACCCAAGGATCGGTGATGGAACTGTTCGCCACCCCGCGCCAGCGCGAACTCCTCGACCAGATCACCGGCGTGATGTCGTTGCTGGAGGGCCATGCCGACGTGGTCATGGACGGGGTCGGCCCCTCGGTGATCCCTTCGGTGGAGGCCATCCGCGCCAAGTTCACCGAACGCCGCAAGGGCATGGGCGTCCTGGACCGTGTCATCCGCCGATTGCTCGGCCTGGACCAGAAGATGGCCCAGTACCGCGACGGCGCGATCTTCGTGCGGCACTGCATCGACAAGGTCGGGATGGTCGGCTTCAACCGCGTCTGGGACGGCCCGCAGAACCTGCCCTCCAAGGCTGAGATCCTCAACCCCCAGGCCTGGGTCGACCGGGTTCACGGCCCCAAACTGCTGCCGGCGTGAGCCTCGATCCCGACGTCGCCGCCACCCGCCTGGCTGTACGCCGGGTGCTGATGGCCCGTGAGCACACCGATCGGCCCGTAGTCGTCGCCTGCTCGGGTGGGGCCGACTCCCTGGCGCTGCTCAGCGCGGCGATCGTCGAGGGCCACCGCGTGGGACTCCGCGTCATCGGGGTGACCGTTGATCACGGACTTCAGGCCGGGTCGGCCGACCACGCCGCTGCGGTCTGTGAGCAGATGCGCGATCTCGGTGTGGATGAATCGGTGTCGGTCACAGTCGACGTCACCGCCCCGGGCATCGGGCCCGAGGCCGCAGCACGCCGGGCCAGATACGAGGTGTTGGAGCAGGTGGCGGCGACGTACTGGGCTGAGGTGGTGTTGCTCGGCCACACCCTCGACGACCAGGCCGAGACAGTGCTGCTCGGTCTAACCAGAGGTTCGGGAGCCCGCTCGCTGCAGGGCATGCGCCGCCACTTCGACGGGTTCGCCCGCCCCTTCCTCGACCTCACCCGGGCCCAGACCGAGCGCGCCTGCCGGGCCGAGTCGATCACCTGGTGGATCGACCCGCACAACGTGGATCCGGCCTTCACGCGCTCCCGACTGCGAACCGAGGTGATGCCCACACTGGAGGCCGAACTGGGCCCCGGAGTGGCCAGAGCATTGGCTCGCACGGCCGACCAACTGAGGCTCGATGTGGCCGCGCTGGACGAGGCGGCCGCGGCCGCCTTCGCCGATCTCGGTGGTGCTCCTCTCCCCGTCGACCGACTGCTGGACCAGCCGCCGGCGATCCGGCGCCGGGTGCTCCGGTTGGCGGCCGTGGCCGCTGGGGCGATCGACGCTGAGTTGTTCTACGACCACGTCGTCGCCCTCGACGAACTGATCACCGCGTGGCGCGGGCAGAAATGGATCGACCTGCCCGGCCCCCTCCGCGGCGTACGCCGAGGCAACGAACTGCGCTTCGAGTCGGTGCCGACCGACTAGGTCCGGCGCTCGTGGAGCACGTCGAGCCCGTGCACGGCGACCTCCAGACGCAGCCGGGTGGAGGGGTCTTCGATCCGGCGTTTGAGGATCGCTTCGATGCGGTCGAGGCGGTAGTAGAGGGTGCGCCGCTGGATGTGCAGGGTGCGCGCCGCCGCAGCCTTCTGGCACCCCGAGGCGAGATAGGCGGTCAGGGTGCCGACCAGGTCGGATCCATGGTCGGCGTCGTGGGCCAGCAGCGGCCCGAGTTCGGCTTCGACGAACCGCGACAGGTCCGGACCGGCGCCCAGTTGGGCCAACAGTGAGCGCAACCCCAGGTCGTCGGCGTGGTGGATAGCCGAATGCCCCGACACTCGGGACCCGTATCCCGAAGCATCTGCGGCGTCGGTGAGGCAGCGGCGGAGGTCTTCGATCTGACCGGCCCGGCTCAGGCCGACCACCACCGTGAGTTCGGGGTCGCTCTCAGCGAGTCGGGCCAGGACCCGCTCGGCGATCTTGTCGGTGCTCAACCGCGCCTGCCCCTCCGACCCGACCCCGATCACCCCGAGGCAGATCTCACCCACGGCCGCGGTCACCCCCGGGACGGTTGCTTCGGCCAACGCCGCTCGTAGCGCGGCGAGAAGGCGTTCGGTCGTGCGCTGGCGCGCTTGCGCATTCGCCATGGGCCCGACCCGCTGGCCCAACTCGACGCATTCCACCGCGATCGCGGCAACCCCCGAGCGGTCCAGGTCGGCTCCCAGCGCCCGGAAACGGGCCAGCACCTCGGCGCTGGAGGTGGTGCGACCCTGCCACACGTCGGCGAGTGCCTCGGAGCGGGCCGCGTCGGCCAGGCTGCCGGACTCGCGGTGGGTGAGCAGCCAGATGCCGATCGCGGCCGCAGCGCGGTCCACGGCCAGTCGGTCGACCTCGTCGACAGGGTGGGCAACGGCCAACACGTGGAGACGCCCCCACTCCTCATCGCGCAGACGGACCGCCTGCCAGGCGCAGCCGGTTTGGTCGTCCCCGTCGGCTGTGGACTCGGTCGGATGCTCGGTGCGCGCATGCCCCTGCCAGGCATCCATGAGTGCGTGTGTGGAGACCCCGGCGCGAGCGTGCCCGATCAGTTGGTGGGCCGCGTCCTCGAACACCACGGGGTTGCCCACGATCTCGGCCAGGGTTCCCAGGATGTCGCGCAGGTGGACTCCCTGAAGCAGGAGGTCGGTGAAACGTCGGCCGATGTTCTCGATGCGGGCCAGCATCTCGGCCTGCTCGGCCAGCACCTGCTCGGCACGACGCTGCTCGGTGACGTCGAACATGACCCCTTGGACCAGTGTGGGGGCGCCGGTCTCGTCTCGGATGATCGTGACCCGGTCGTGGATCCAGATCGTCTGTCCGTCGGGGCGGATGAACCGGTATTCATCCACCCCCACTTCGGCGCTGCGCAGGAAGGCGCTGTAGTTCTCGCTGACGGAGTCGATGTCGTCGGGGTGGACGTGTCCGGTCCAGGTTTCGTCGTACCACCCTTCCTGGGGGAGCCCCAGGATGTCGTTGGTCTGAGGGCTGACATAGAGCGTGTCCGCCTCGTTGGAGGGGCCGTTGATGTAGAGCACGGCTGGAATCTGCTCCACGAGCGCCTGGTACATCAGGCGCAGTTGCTGCGGATCTGCGTCCAGGCTGGGGGCTATGGTCCTGTCCATGGCTAGCAGTTTGCACGATCAGTGAAGAAAGTGCCCGCACTTCTGCACACTCTGGGCCTGCCGGCCAGCACGGCCAAGCCCGTAGCGTCGCGGTCATGATCGTTACGGGGGTGGATCATGGGCCCCGGTTGGGAGTTACGTGCACGCAGGCGGATGCCACCGGCATTCCTGCGGACCTGCTCCTAGCCGGGGCATCCCCACTCTCAGCGACGAATCCGCCACCGGGCCTCTCCGGCCCGATGGCCTCCTACCGAGCGATGGAGTACGCCGGCGAGGTCGGTGAGGACCTCCTGGTGACCAGACGCCCCGAGGACGCCTTCGCGGCCACCCAGGTGATGGTGGTGGGAATCGGTGAGACCCTCACCGCCGAGCGGTGCCAGCAACTGGGCCTGCTGATCGGCAGACACCACCCCAAGGCCGATGTGGTCACCGACATCCACATGCGTGCTGCTGACCCGGTTGCGGCGGCGCTGGCGTTGGTGCGTGGACTCGGCCAGGGCGGCTACCGCTTCGACCACTACCGTGGCGTCTCCGCGGCTGAGGGTGGCCCGGCCGCCCTGACCTTCGCGAGCACTCCGGCAGACCTCCAAGAATCCCTTTCTGCAGCGCTGGTCGATGCCCAGGTCGTCGAAGACGCGGTCGTGTGGGCCCGGGACCTGACCAATCTCGCCGCAGGGGACCTGCTGCCCACCGACCTCGGCCGCCAAGCTGCAGGTCTGGCGGGCGGGGCACTGTCGGTGATGGTCCATGAGGAGGACTGGCTGCGGGAGCAGGGTTTCGCCGGCCTGCTCTCGGTCTCGGCAGGTTCGGCCAACCCGTGCTGCCTGATCGAGGCGACCTACCGCGGCCCCGACGCCGGGGACCGGGCGCCGCTGATCATCGTCGGTAAGGGCATCACCTTCGACTCCGGTGGCCTATCGCTCAAGAAGGCCGAGAACATGATCGACATGAAGACCGACATGGGTGGCGGCGCGGCCGCGCTGGCTGCCCTGCGAGCCGTGGCGGATCTGGCTCCCCCGTCGGCGTACGTGAAGGTGTATGTGCCGGCCGCCGAGAACCTCCCCGGCCCCCACGCGACCCACCCCGGCGACGTTCTCACGCATCTGGACGGCCGGACCACCGAAGTGGTCAACACCGACTGCGAAGGACGGTTGGTGATGTCGGACGTGGTGGCCTGGGCGGCTCGCGAGAACCCCATGGCACTGGTGACCGTCGCAACCCTGACGTATTCGGCCGTGGCGGCCCTGGGGACCGAGATCACCGCCGTCCTGGGCGATCGCGGCGTGTGCGGCGACCTCATCGCCAGTTCCGAGGCGGTCGGCGAACCCATGTGGGAACTCCCGATGTGGACCAACTACCTGACGTTGATGACCTCCATGGTGGCCGACCTGCGCAACGAGGAGAACGTCGATGCGGCCGCGGCGATTGTGGGCGGGCTCTATCTCCAACAGTTCGCCGCAGGGGTCCGGTTCGCCCACATCGACATCGGCGGGACCGCGTACCTGGAGAAGGCATCCGACCGGGGCACCGGAGGCGCGACCGGTGTCATGGTCCGAACTCTGATCGAGTTCATCCTGCGCAAGCACACCTAAGGAGCATCATGAAGCGACGCGGCCTTCGCCTGCGGGCGATCCTCACTGCCCTGGCCCTGGTGGCTGTGTTGGCTGGGTGTGGCGGGTCCAGCACCGGTGCCGGGGACGCCAAGCGTGGCGGCGTCCTGCGCATCGGGACCAGCAACGGCATCGATTCGCTCAACCCGTTCGTGGGCATCAACCAGGACGACTTCGCAGTGTGGTTGGCGATCTATCCGACGTTGCTGCAGTACGACACCACCAAACCCGGTATGCCCTACAAGGGCTCGCTGGCCACATCGTGGAAGTTCTCCGAGGACCACAAGACGCTGACCTTCACAATCCGCGACGGCGCGACCTGGTCCGACGGCACCCCCCTGGATGCCACCAGTGCGGAGTGGTCGCTGGGGGTCATGTTCAAGTTCGCCGACGGTGCCGCCGGTAACTGGGGGATCAAGGACAACGTCACCTCGATCAAGGCCACCGACGCGCACACCCTGGTGATCACCTACAGCGCTCCAGCCGCGACTGCGCTCTACGCACTGGGCAACACCCCGATCCTGCCCAAGCACGTGTGGGAGGAGGCCGCCTCCGGCAACGGCAAGGGCCTCAAGACCTTCGTCAACGAGCCCAGCGGCGACAAGCCGATGGTGGGTGCTGGACCGTTCTTGCTGACGAAGTACCAGAAGGGCGAGTTGGCGATGTTCAAGACCAACCCGTCCTGGTACGGCGACAAGCCCCTCATCGACGGATGGGGCCTGCAGACCTTCAAGAACAAGGACGCCCTGGTGACGGCCCTCAAGGGTGGTGAGATCGACGCCGTCGGCGGGATCCCGCCGACCGCACTCAACACGGTGAAGTCCGGTGGCCTGGTCGTCGATGAGGGTCCGGCACTGGCGATGCGCGACTTGATCATCAACTCCAACCCCGACAAACCGAAGAACCGCGAGCTGCTCAACCTCGACGTACGCAAAGCCATGGAGATGGCGATCGACCGGAAGGCCATCGTGGACACCGCCTGGCTCGGCAAAGCCAGCGAGGGTTCCACGATCATTCCGCCCGCCGGTGCCAGCGACGGGCAGGAGTGGCACAACGACGCCATCGACGTGGTCGGATTCGACATCGACGGCGCCAACAAACTCCTCGACCAGACCGGCTACGCCAAGGGCGCCGACGGGATCCGCGTGGCCGATGGCCACCCCATGCGTTACGAGATCGTCTTCGCCGACGACGAGTCCGGGGCCGGGGACCGTGCTTTCCAGATCATCCAGAACGGCTTCAAGCAGATCGGCATCGAGATCTCCCAGAAGAAGATGGACTCCTCGGCAGCGTGGGAGGCCATCTACTGCGATGACGATTGCCAATACCGCGACTTCGATCTGGCGATGTGGGACTGGTTCCCTGCCGCCGACCCCGACTTCATGCTTGCCGCGATGACCTGCGACTCCTGGGGTGACTGGAACGACTCGGGCTACTGCAACAAGGAGTACGACGCGTTGCACCAGGAGCAGAAGGGGGCCACGGACCCCAAGGCCCGCAAGGTGATCATCGACAAGATGCAACAGATGGTCTATGACGCCCGGCCCTACATCATCTTGACCTACGACGAGCGGATCGACGCGTGGAGTTCGAAGTGGGACGGTTTCGTCGAGTCCAGTCAGGGTTTCTTCAACAACTTCTCGACCCAGAGCCTGGAGAAGGTCCATCTGAAGTGAGCGAGGTGCACATGGCCGTGGCGCACGTGAGCACCGCATGAGGGGCTGGTCCTACCTGGCCAAACGGGTCAGCTTCTCGCTGATGACCATCTTCGTGGCCACGACGTTGAACTTCTTCCTCTTCCGGGTGCTGCCTGGCGATGCGGTTCGCAACCTGTCCCGGGTGCCGCACGCGTCGCCGGACTTGAAGGCGCAGCTGCGTCGCCAGTTCGGCCTGGACAAGTCCCCTTGGGAGCAGTACCTCCTCTATCTGCGGGAGTTGGCCCACGGCAACATGGGGATCTCCTTCGCCGATCAGAAGCCGGTGCGGGGTGCGATCGTCGAAGCGCTGTGGAACACCATCCCGATGGTGCTCATCGGCACGATCGTGGCGATCGTGATCGGAGTCGCCACGGGCGTGCTTGCGGCCTGGTGGCGCGGCTCGTGGAAGGGGTCGATCGGCACCTCGTTCGCGATCTTCTTCTACGCCGTACCCACCCAGTGGCTGGCGTTGGTCCTGTTGATCGCGTTCGCAGGACTGCTGCCCTCCCACGGGATGAGCGATCCCTATCTGCTCGACGACTCCACCGGCGCCAAACTGATCGATCTCGGCCGACATCTGGTGCTGCCGGCCACGACGCTGGCCCTCACCCTGTACGGCGAATACGCACTGATCACCCGATCGGCGATGCTCGAAACCCTCGGTGAGGACTATGTGCTGACCGCGCGCGCCAAGGGGTTGTTGCCACGAGTGATCGTGCGCCGCTACGCCTTGCGCAACGCGATGCTGCCGGTGACCACCCTGATCGCGCTGTCACTGGGCTACCTGGTCGCCGGGGCGATCTTGATCGAGACGGTCTTCTCCTGGCCGGGCATCGGGTACGCCGCCTACCAGGCCGTTGTCGAACGTGACTATCCGATGCTGCAGGGCACCTTCTTGGTGCTCACCTTCTCGGTGGTCCTCTTCAATCTGATCGCCGACCTGCTCTATGCCCGCCTCGACCCGCGGATCACGTTATGAGCCGGCGCGCCAAAGCGAAGGGGACCTCCACCTCGTGGCTCTGGTCGGTGGTGTGGGGGACCACGACCGCCCGGGCCGGAGTGCTCCTCCTGGGGTTCTTCGTGGTGTTGGCGCTCTTCTCGCCGTTGCTGCGCCCCTACTCGATCGACCAGCAGGTGGGCGGGGTCTACGACCCGCCGTCCTGGGCGCATCCCCTCGGTCTCGACGACGGCGGCATCGACATGGTCTCGCTCCTGATGGAGGGCGGCCGGATGTCCCTGACCGTCGGCTTCGCCGCGGCCCTGGTGGCGATGGTTGTCGGCGGGGGCATCGGGGTGCTGGCCGGCTATTTCGGCGGTTGGGTCGACACCGTCTTGATGCGCATCACCGACTACTTCCTGGTGATCCCGTCGCTGCCGTTGGCGATCGTGATCGCGGCTGTGTGGGGTCCGAGCCTTGGCCACCTGATCATCGTCATCGCGTTGCTGCTGTGGACCTCGACCGCGCGGCTGATCCGGGCCGAGGTGCGGTCGGTGCGGGAACGGGTCTATGTCAAACGTGCCCGAGCCCTGGGCGCCGGCCACACCCGCATCGTGTTGCGGCACGTGCTGCCCCAGATCGGCCCGCTGCTGGTGGCCAACACCGTGTTGTCGGTGGCATCGGCCATCTTCGACGAGTCCGCCCTGGCCTTCCTCGGGCTTGGTGACCCCACGGCCGTGACCTGGGGCAAGATCATCGAACTCGCCTTCCTCCGCACCGCGGTCAGCGCCGGCGCCTGGTGGGCGATCGTTCCCGCCGGTCTCTGCGTGGCCCTGGTCATCGTGGCCTGCTTCTGGATCGGCCAGTCGGTCGAGGACGCGCTCAACCCGCGGCTCAAGGTCGCGCACCTGTCCCCACGCACCTTCGACGTACGCCGTGGTCGCAGTGAGGCCGACGAGGTGACCCCATGACCTTGCTGGAAGTCAGGGATCTCAACGTCTGGTACTCCCTCGACGAGGGTGGTGAGAACCATGCCGTCCGCGACCTCTCGTTCACTCTCGACCGGGGCGAACGCATGGGACTGGTCGGTGAGTCGGGGTGTGGCAAGACCACCGCGCTGTTGGCTCTGATGGCGCTGTTGCCGCCCTCGGCGTCGGTGTCGGGACAGGTTCTGCTCGACGGTCAGGACCTGCTTGCCGGCGGAGAGGCGATCGCCCGGCAGCACCGCTGGCGCGATCTCGCACTGGTCTTCCAGGGCGCGATGAATGCGTTCAACCCGGTCCGCCGGATCGAGGACCAGATCATCGAACCGATGCTCACCCACGGCACTCGCACGTCTGATTCGGCCCGTGACCGGGCGCGGGAACTACTCGAGATGGTGGGCATCACCGCCGCGGCCGGGCGCCGGTTCCCTCATGAACTCAGCGGCGGGATGCGCCAGCGAGCCATGCTCGCGATGGCCCTGGCCTGTGAGCCACGGGTGCTCATCGCCGACGAGCCGACCACGGCCCTCGACACGATGGTGCAGGCCCAGATCCTGGCGCTGCTCACCCGCCTGTCCGACGAGTTGGGTCTGGCGGTGCTCCTGGTGACCCATGATCTTCCAGTCGTTTCCCAGGTGTGCTCCCGCGCGGTCGTGATGTACGCCGGCGGCCTGGCCGAAGCCGGACCAGTGGCCGATCTCTTCCACCGACCCGCGCACCCCTACACCCGCCTGCTGTTCGAGGCGACCCCGGATCTGCACAGCGACCGCGAGGTCGTCTCGATCCCGGGAGCCCCACCCCGTTTGGACGAACCGATCGTGGGCTGCTCGTTCCGCCCGCGCTGTGATGTGCCCCTGGAGGTCTGCTCGGATCGCGCGCCTAGACCGTTGAGCGTCGCCGACAACCCGGGCCATGTCGCGGCGTGCTGGCACAACGGGGGTGCTCGATGAGCGAGATCGTCCTCAAGGTCGACGCCCTGGAGACCACCTTCGCGCCGCGCTCGAGTCTGGGCCGCAGCAAAGGCGCGCCGGTGCGCGCCGTCGACGGCGTCTCGCTGACGTTGGCTCGAGGAGAGATGCTCGCCCTGGTCGGAGAGTCGGGCTGTGGCAAGACCACCACGGCCCAGACGATCCTGCGCATGGTCGCGGCCACCGGCGGGTCGGTGGAGTTGGCCGGGCACGACATCACCCACGCCTCGCACAAACAGATGCAGCCACTGCGTCGAAACATCCAGATCGTCTACCAGGACCCCTACGAGGCCCTCGACCCGAGGTTCCGGGTCCGGCAGGCGGTCGAGGAGCCCCTCCTCATCCATGAGCGGTTGTCGAAGGCCGAGCGTCTGGCCCGGGTCACCACGGCCTTGGAGACGGTGGGGTTGACTCCGCCGGAGAGCTTCCTCGATCGCTTCCCCCACGAACTCTCCGGTGGTCAACGCCAGCGGGTCGCGATCGCCGCGGCATTAGTGCTCGACCCGGACGTGCTGGTCGCCGACGAGCCGGTCTCGATGCTTGATGTCTCGGTTCGGGCGGGGATCTTGGACCTGCTGGCCACCCTGCGCCGTGAGCGCGGGATGGCCGTGCTGATGATCACCCATGACCTGTCGACGGCGGCGAGGTTCGCCGACCGGATCGCGGTGATGTATCTCGGACGCATCGTGGAGGAGGGTCCGGCCCGAACTGTCGTCGACGATCCGCAGCATCCCTACACGCGAGCGCTGCTCTCGGTCGTGCCTGAGCGGGATCCGCTGCTGCGGGTGGTGCCGGTGCTGTTGACCGGTGAGCCGCCCAACGCCGCCAACATCCCGCCGGGGTGCCGCTTCCACCCACGTTGTCCGGTGGCCATCGCCCAGTGTCGGGAGGTGGACCCGGTCTTGACCGACCTGGCCGATGGGGAGGGGCATCGGGCCGCCTGCGTGAGGCTGCCGTGGCTGACCTGAGGTGGTTGCGGTCCGAGCGGTCGGCGTACGACGCCGAGGTGGCCCACCTGGTCGGACTCCGTGACCGACTCGCCGCCGAAGCGGCACGACGGAAGGGCCGGGACTCCTGGCCGATCAGCCACGACCGCTGGACCTACCAGACGGTCACCTGCGACGGCCATGAGGTCACGGTGCGCTGGCCTAGCGGGGCAGCCGAGGCCGCCGCCGAGGTGGTCCTCGATCACCGCGAGCTGGACGAGGGCACCGGCTACCTTCACGTGCTGCCGGTCCTGATCGACCCCACCGAGCGTTGGGCCGCGGTTGCCGTCGACACCGTCGGCGCCGAGGAGTTCCGGGTCAGGATCCGCGACCTCGCTGGTGGCCGCTGGTGCCCCGACACCATCGACGGGGTGTCCTACGGCGGCCTGGCCTGGACCTCCACGGGGGACGCGTTGCTCTACACCGTCGCCGATGCGACGTTCCGGCCCGCCCAGGTCCTGCGGCACCGTCTCGGTGCGGACCAGGACGACGACGAGGTGGTCCTGGTCGAGGATGACCCGGCCAGTTTCTTGAGGATCCGGCTGACTCGTTCCCGCGAGTGGGTGCTCGTGGAAGGACACACCCGCAACGACTCGCAGGTGTGGGGGGTCGGGGCCGGCGGCTCGGGGCCGGCCGAAGTGCTGGTGCCGAGGGCCGTTGGACGCGTGGTGCGCGCCGAGCACGAACGCGGTCCTGAGGGAGGACACCTGCTGCTGGTCAGTGACCACGAGCACATCGAGTCGGCTGTGTATCGCTGCTCGCTGCCGCCCGGTGCACCCGACTCGTGGAATCTCGTCGAGTCACCCGACCCTGCACTCCGGGTCCACACGGTCGCCGCCTTCGCCGGTGCATTGGTCATGCGTGGCCGACGCGCAGGCGCGCCGGTCCTGCGGGTGCTGCCCAACCGTGGTCCGGCCTATGAGGTCGTTCCGAGCCTCTCTGCCGGCACTCTTCGGATGCTGCCTCAACCGAGGTACGACGCCGCATCGGTGACCCTGATCGAGGAATCTCGCGTGGTCCCACCGCAGGCCGAGTCCCTGCGGCTGGCAGACGGGGCCCGCGGTGGTGGGGGCGATCTGCCGGACCCGCGCTATGTCAGCGAACGTCGGTTCATCGACGTGGGCGAGGTCAGCGTGCCGGTGCTGATCTCGAGGGCCGCTACCACTCCCCTCGATGGTTTGGCTCCGGCCCTCCTCTACGGATACGGCGCTTATGAGACCTGTTTCGAGCCGACCTTCTCCCCGGTTCTGCTGGGCCTGCTGGATCGGGGGATCGTGTTCGTCGACGTACACGTTCGCGGAGGAGGGGAGCTGGGTCGCCGGTGGTACCTCGACGGCCGGATGGCCGCCAAGACTCATACCTTCGACGACTACCTGGCCGTGGCGGATGCCATCGCCGACCGTCTCGTCGACGGCAGTCGGATGGCGACCCGAGGCATGTCGGCAGGCGGGCTCCTCCAGGCGGTGGCACTGACCCGTCGCCCTGATCGGTGGCGCGCGGTGATCGCCGAGGTCCCGTTCGTCGACGTGATCACCGCGATGAGCAACCCCGCACTGCCGCTGACCGTCAACGAGTGGGCCGAGTGGGGGGACCCGCGCGTGGCCGAGCAGCGCGACTGGCTCGCGGCCTACTCTCCGTGCGACGTCGTGCCAGCACCCGATCGGGAGTTGCCGGCGCTGCTGGTCACCGGGACGATCCACGATCCGCGCGTGCTCGTCGACGAACCGGCGACCTGGCTGCGTCGGCTACGCGGCAGCGCTCCCGCGCGGGAGACCTACGGGTTGTTCCGAGTGGAGTTGGCCGCCGGCTCGCATGACGGACCCAGCGGAGCCGACGGCCAGATCGGCTACGAGGCCGAACTCGGCGCCTGGCTGCTCTCCATCCTGTTCCCGGAACCAGACCACCCAGACCAGGGTGTGGGAAACTCCCCCCATGGACTCAGCTGATATCGAAGGCGACCTGGTCGACATCCTCTTCACCGAGGCGGAGATCCAGGCCAAGTTGCAAGAGATGGCTGAGCGGATCGACGCCGACTACGTCGGCAAGGACCTCCTCATCGTCGGCGTACTCCGTGGTGCGGTGATGGTCATGGCCGACCTCTCCCGCCACCTGCGCGGCCACGTCGAGATGGACTGGATGGCGGTCAGCAGCTACGGCTCGGGTACCAAGTCCAGCGGTGTGGTGCGCATCCTCAAGGACCTCGACACCGACATCTCCGGGCGTCACGTGCTGATCGTCGACGAGATCATCGACACCGGACTGACCTTGAGTTGGCTGGTGTCCAACCTGGCCTCGCGCAACCCGGCCAGCGTCAAGATCGCGACCCTGCTGCGCAAACCCGAGGCGCTCAAGGTCCACATCGACGTCGAGTACGTCGGCTGGGACATCCCCAACAAGTTCGTGGTCGGCTACGGACTGGACTACCGCGAGAAGTACCGCAACCTGCGCGACGTGGGCACGCTGGCCCCGCACGTCTACGGCGGCTGAGCGCCGCCAAGGCGACAGACGCCAAGCATCGCGGGGACGTTTTCGGCGCGTGTAGCGTTATGCCCTCCGGTGATCCGCCTCGGATCAACCAGTTGTGTCGACGCAAAGGGTGCCTGTGAAGCGCTTGTTCCGCGGTCCGTGGATGTGGATCGTTCTCGCTGTTGTCGGTGTGTTGCTGACCCTTCAATACGTGTCCGCAGCCAATGGCGCCACGGAGGTCAAGACCTCCACGATGCGCGGCTACCTCGCAACCGGTGAGGTCTCCACGATCACCTTCACCGACGGTGATCAGACCATCGAGGCCACCTTGGACAACGGCAAGAAGGTCACCGCCACCTGGATCGAAGGCACCCAGGCCGACTGGGTGACGTTGGCGCAGGAGCAGCAGGCCAAGGGCAGCATCAAGGACTGGAACGCGGTCTTGGCGCGGCCCAGCGTCATCGGCAACCTGCTCTTCACCCTGCTGCCGCTGCTGTTCGTGCTCTTCTTGATCTTCTTCTTGATGAACAACATGCAAGGCGGCGGCGGCCGGGTCATGCAGTTCGCCCGCAGCAAGGCCAAACTGATCACCAAGGACATGCCGAAGACCACCTTCGCCGACGTGGCCGGCTGCGAAGAGGCGATCGAGGAACTCGGCGAGATCAAGGAGTTCTTACAGGAGCCGGCGAAGTTCCAGGCGGTCGGCGCCAAGATCCCCAAGGGCGTGCTGCTCTACGGCCCGCCCGGCACCGGCAAGAC
>CALMLL010000127.1 GCA_937868075.1 uncultured Marmoricola sp.
CCCGCGCTCGAGCATGTACGGAATCGGGTCGATGGGGGCACCGTCTTGGCGAACCTCGAAGTGGAGGTGATTGCCGGTGCTGGTTCCGGTGGTGCCTTCGACCCCGAGCTGTTGGCCCATCCATACCGGCGCCCCGGCCTGGATGTCTGGGCTGATTGAGGCCAGGTGGGCGTAGTAGGTAGTGATGCCGCCGCCGTGGTCGAGGACCACGAGGTTTCCATAGCCTCCGGCTGTCCCGGCGCTGACCACCGTGCCGGCCGCGACGGCAACGACCGGGCCGGCGTCCGGCAGGGAGGACAGGTCCTGGCCGGTGTGCTGGCGCCACCCGTGGTAGATCGGGTGGAACTCGAGACCGAACCCTCGGGCGCTGACGGCATAGGCCTGCTGGAAGGGCGGGCGCCATTGTCCGGTCGCTGGCAGGCTGGCGCTGGTGCATTGGACGGCCTGGGCGACGGCGGGGGCGCTGGAGACCACGAAGGCTGCGGTGATCAGCGGTAGCGCGATCAGCAGCGCCAAGAATCCGGCGGCGAGGGCAGTGATCTTCTTCATGGATGTAGTGGCCTCCGCTCAGGCGGCGCCTTCGATGGCCTCGTTGGTCCAGGTGAGGGTCTCCTCGAGGGGGTGCAGGCGGGTTTCCACCTTGTAGGTGCGCTCCCCCACGAGCCACAGTGCCCGGCCCTTGCGTTGCATCGCCCAGTCGGTCATGACATCGGTGGCTTGCCGACCCAGGCCGAGCATGGTGTCCAGCTCGTTGGCGACGCCGGGCTTCTGACCGTGCAGGATCTTGATGTCAGCCAGGTGCATGAGGTCCCGGGCGATGTTCGCGGCCTGGGAGCCCTGATCGCCGACGGTGAGCATGTCGGAGGGCTTGTGGGCATTGGCCCACTGAATGTCGCCTCCGCGGCCGGCGACGCCGCGGGAGAGGCGCAGGTCCTCATCGAGGCTCTTGACCGCCTCGACCCCGAGCCGCATGGCCTTCCACATCTCGTCTCGGACGACGACGCGCAAGTCGCCGGCGGCGGCGATCTCGCGCATTCCTCGTCCCCAGCTGTTCAGGCAGACCAGGGCGATACCGATGGCCTCGTCGCCCAGTGGGTTGAGCCGGGACAGTGAGAGGGACTGAATGGGGGCGGCCCAGTCCACAGCGATGTTGGTGTGGTCGTCGAACAAGCCGGCCAGCGCACCTGAGACCAGCTGGCCGAGGGCATCTCGCAGGAGCCGGGTGTCGTCGAAGAAGTGTTGGCGGTCCCTGAAGCGGCATTGCTCGATGAGGGCGTCGGAGGGCTGGTCCAGGTGGTGCCACAGCTGCGGGATGGTGGTCTCGGTCAGTGTCGAGTTTCCGGCGGTGTAGCCGGTCAGGTCACGGAGGGCGGCCTTGACTACCGCCTCCTCGGACGGACCGAACGGAACCCGTTCGCTGCCGATGCGCTGGCTGCCGATGAGGGCGCGCATGAGGGTCAACCAGCGGCTGAACACGATCGCGGCCCGGCTCTGGGCCTCCTGGGCAGACAGCGCGGCCCAGCCTTCGCCCAGCGGTCCCAGGCCGAGGGGGTTGATGCGGGCGGGCATGCCAGGGCCGAGTACGAAGGGTTGGACGCCGAAGAAGTGGCACAGCCGCTCGTACTCGTCCTTGGGGTCGCCGAGGATGAGGATCCGGTAGCCGAAGTCGACCATGCGCAAGCAGAACGCCTTCGTGGTGGCCGACTTGCCGGTACCGGGCTTGCCCATGCAGATCACGTTGGCGTTGGTGACGGGGATGTCGTCGCGCAGCACCCACCCGATCGGGTCGGCGTAGAACGCCGAACCGGAGAGCACGTCGACACCCATCTGGGCGCCGGTCGGCGGCAGGCCGGGTCCGGCGATGAAAGGCCAGAAGACCGGTGCCTGGTCCGAGGTCATCCGGTAGGGCATGACGGGGGCCGACGATGGTGACCATCCGTGCCCCGGGCTGCGGCTTCCCCTCCTGGCGGCGTGGTGGAAGAGCCGGGCCTCCTTGGCGGCCGGTGACGGTGCCTGGCTGATGGGCAGGTCATGGCCGAAGTCGGAGAGCAGTTGGCTCATGTCTCGGCCGGTGCGCCGGGTCCTGCTCATCGGGTCCCTGCCTGTCCGGTGGGGCCTTCGGGGGTGGCGCGGTGGGTGGGCAACGGGGTCATGCCTCCTAAAGCAGCCCGAGTGGGTCCGCGGGTCAGGCCTCTCCCTTTCGGGTCAAGCTCACTCCCAGGGGGACGACGGAGGCGGCGAAGGCGACGTCCTGGGCCAGGTCGAGGCGCAGGGGGGCGAACCCGGCTCGGCGGATCGAGGCATCCAGGCGGCGGCCGTACTCGGCGATGCGGACCGTCTTCGGGGCGGTGACGGTGCAGACCGCGTACGGGCGCGTCATGGCCGAGCCGCGGGCGAGTTTGGCCTCGAGGCTGCGGACCTGGTCGGCTTCGTCCTTGGCCTTGGTGGTCTGCTTCATCTTGGCTTTCTCCCGCAGGGCCTGGCCCATGTCGGTGGCCCACTCGCTCGAGGCGGACTGTCGGGTCGCCTTGGTCTGGGAGAGGATCGGGAACGCGACCAGGTAGCTGCGACGCTCACCGGCGCCGGTGGGGGCCAGGATCGGGGCCAGGGCACCGAGGACGGCACCTCGGATGGGCAGTTTGATGGTGGCGCTGATCGAGTTCCAGGCGTCGTGGCTGTAGTGCCGGGCCACTGCGTCCGCTCCCGAGGGTCCGGCCAGTGCCCAGGGGACCTCGGCGTTGCCCTGAGGGTCGCGACTCTGTGCGTTGAGCGCGTCGATGATGCCGGCACGGTCCGCGGGGGCGAAGCCGGTGCGGCAGGCGATCGCCAGTTCTGGGCTGGTCAGCCACGCCACGCTGGTGCAGCCCAGCCC
This sequence comes from uncultured Marmoricola sp., assembly GCA_937868075.1. GTDB lineage: Bacteria > Actinomycetota > Actinomycetes > Propionibacteriales > Nocardioidaceae > Marmoricola. The sequence goes on from CALMLL010000127.1 coordinate 2,873, forward strand.
GCCTTTGAGTTGCGCCTCGATCTCGGCCATCTGGGAGTAGAGCACGTGGGCGCGACCCTCGATGCCGCGGCCTGACTCCTTGGCGGCTTTGCCCAGCCTCGACTCCGGAACGACGATCGTCACGAAGGCCTCGGTGCGCACCGAGGCTCCGGTCAGGACCTGCTGCAGCTCGTCGTTGATGGCCTTGACCTGCTCCGGACCGTCGTGTCGCCGGTGCCGGGCGATCCACTGGTCGCGTTCGGCCCCGTCTTCGGGGACGGTCCGCACCAGGAAGAGGATCTCGTCGACGAGCTCGCTGCGGGAGGCCTGGTCCAGGAGGTCGGCCAGCCCGCGCCCCATCCGTGCCCGATCGTCGCCGTCGCGCATGCCGATTCCGGGATGCACGATCGCCGCAGTGGCCGACCAGGTGCGGGCGGCGTGGTTCTGGATGATGGCCACGCGTGCTGCTGCAAGACCAGTCGGCGGGCCCTCGTGGATCTCGATACCTGCCAAGGAGCCGGGCAGGTCGACGGCGTCGAGGTCCTCGGCGGCGCCTTGGGCGGCTCGGGAGCGGAATCTGGTCCAACCGGCGAGCCCGCCGACGGCGAATGCGGTCGAGGCGATGATCCAACCGATCGCCGAACGCCCGCGCACCGGGACGACCGTCACCACGGTCACGAAGGCACAGATCAAGGCGAACGTCGCGGCCGATGCCCACGCCTGCTCCTTCAAGGCCCAGAAGACCGGCATCGTCGAGATCGCCACGATGCTGGCCTGCCACCCGGTCAGACCGAAGGGGAACCACCCGATCCGGGCCTTGGAGTATTCGTTGTACACCTGAGTCATGGCTGCACTTTCCTGTCTAAACGGGGACCACGGGGACGGAGGCGGCGCCTGCGGCGGCGCCTCCCCCTCCAGCTGCAGCACCCCCGGCACCACCGGCGGGACCACCCGCGGTCGGTCCCCCTCCGGCCGGTCCGGCCCCGGGGGGGCCGGCGGCGGGCGCGGGTGTCGGCGGTGCCGGTGGGGTGGGCGGTGCGGCGCTGGGGGTCGGGCCGTCCTGGTCGGGGCCGGCGCCGTTGATCTCGGGGTTGTCCTGCTCCGAACTGGGTCCGGCGTTGTTGCGTCCTCTGCTGCGGCCGGAGGAGAAGTCCGGGATGTAGGTGTTGTGTCCCACGCCCATCTGGTTGGTCAGATCGGCCCCGAGGGTGGCCGCGCGGGCACCGGCGCCAGCGGCCAGCCCCAGCCCGGTCGCAGCCACCTGGCCGGCGACACCCAAGGCACCCATGAGCCCGCCTGCGGACTTGGCGAACCGTTCGTTGGTGGCGGCCTCCGTGGAGGCCTCGCCTTGGGATCGCCCACTGGCGTCGCTGCTCGAGGCCGCGTTGGAGGTTTCCTCACCGCCGCCGCGCAGCAGCCCCTGCAATCCGCCCTGCGCGGCCAGGCCCGCTCGCATGGCCGCCCCGGACGAGGTGCCGGGGTCGACGAACGCGAGCAGTTTGAACAGGGCGAGCGGGGCGAAGCAGCCGACGAGGATGAGCATGACGCCGGGCACCGCGGTGCCGATGGCCTTGTGCAGGCTGTCGGTTGCGCCTAGGGCGACATGGGAGGTGACCTGGACCCCCAGCCCGAGCATGAGCATCATGATCACGGGGGTGAATGCGGCCGCGTGGAACCAGCGGAAGGCTTTCCAGAACCAGGATCGGCCGCCTTCCCAGACCAGGCCGGCGGCGGCGATGGGGTTGGTGGCGGCTAGGACGAGCAGGGCCCCGGCGCGGGTCAACATGACCAACAGGTGCCCGAAGGCGGCGAAGATCAGGAAGAAGCCCATCACACCGAGGACGGTGGCGATGGTGCCGTCGGTGATGTCGGCGGTGGAGAAGCCGGTCCACGGCTGCCACGCGTCCATGGCGTTGACGTGCAGGAGCGATTCCATGAGGGCGCGGGTGAGGCCGCCGGCGGCGGCGACGACGGCGACGGCGTAGACGACGCCGGCGACCCAGACCATGACGAACTGGCCGGTCCCGATCAGGACCCGGGCCAGGGACTGCCCGTCACGGCGGAAGGCGGCGATGCCCAGCTGGATCATCAGCAGGATCAGGATCATGGAGCCAGCGATCCAGAAGGTGTACGGGTAGATCGCGCGCATGGGCCCGTTCTCGGAGAGGTCGGGGACGAGGAAGTCGTCCTCGATGCCGAGGATGAGCTTGAGGAGCCACAGGCCGGCGTTCCAGATGCCGAGCATGGCGGCGGTCCAGCCGTCGGCGACGATCTTTCCTGCCGCGTTGCCGAGGTAGGTGAAGGGGTTGAGGTAGTCCCACCAGTTCATCGCGTCTACTCCTGATCACTGGTCCGCTGGCGCGGTCACGGTCTTCCAGCCGGCCTCGATGGCCAGGTCGGTGCCGGGCCAGGTGGATGGGGCCCGGGCGGGCGCCGGTCCCGCGCCGATGAGCCATCGGCCGCCGTCGCGGGTGCTCCACTGCATGCGTTCGCAGTGGCCGTAGGCAATGCGGGCCTGGGTGGCGATCTGTGCCTTGACGTCGAGCAGGACGCAGGCCAGGACCCAGTCGG
>CALMLL010000128.1 GCA_937868075.1 uncultured Marmoricola sp.
CAATCGGCCAACGCGGCCACTCCCACCAGACTCAACGCAGCCAGGGCCCACGCCTGACCCCACAGAGCCGCCGAGTCGGCGTCACGGACGGGCCCCCAGGCCACCGCCGCAGTGGCGGCCAAGAGACCGACGCCCGACAATGCCCCCCACCCCGCGAACCCGCGGGCGCGGGTGAAGGCGAGCAGCGCTGCCACACCGAGGCCGACCCCCAGCCATCCCCCCAGCACGGCGAGCACGCCCATCACGAGAGCGGCGTGAACCCAGCCGGACGGACGCGGATGGCTCAGTAGTGGCGCCGCACGACGAGGGTCGGGTGCGACAGCGGCGATCAGCACCAGCAGCGCCCCCAACAACCCGAGAAGCAAGGCGATGGTGAGCGAGGTTGCTGGGAGATAACTGAAGGTGATGGTTCCGGCCGCATCGGCGGGGACCCACCATCCCTGCTTCCAGCCGTCGACCGTGACCGAGGTGAGCCGCTTGCCCTGAAGCGTGGCAGCCCACCCGGCGTTGGCGTTCTGGGGCAGGGCCAGCAGTCGCTGCGCCTGCGTGGCGCCGAGGTCGGCGACGACCTGCACGGACCGCGGCGCACCGGTGGCGTCACGACGCACAACAAGGGGTGCCACCTGCGCGGCGGCGGCACCGTCACGAACCAGGGTCACCGAGTCCACCCGCAGGGCCGCTGAGGGTGGAGCCACCACGTCGGTCAGCCCGCTCATCGAGATCTCGCTGTCACCGCAGATGGTCAACGGGACCGACGCTCCGCGCATCAAGGCGGCCCGGTCGGCCACCATCGATGTGGCCACCGTGCGCCCGGCGATCTGAAGTTGGGGGCCCTGCCCGCAGGTCAGGCTCAGGTCCCCTGGCGGGGTCGGGGACGCACCGTTGATCTTGATCTCCGAGACCCCGGCGGGGTTGATCTTGAACGTCTGGTTGTCGGTGCGAAGCGAACGCACGACTCCGGAGACCTCGATGCGCAGACTTTGTGTCTGCCATCCAGGCAGCCGGATGAGGCCGTCTTCCGGGATGGTGACCCGCCGGTCGCGACCGCCATCGGCGACCAATCGGACCACTCGAAGACTCGAGGCGGGGGCAGCGTTGTTGAGCGCGAACTCGAGCGAGTCGATGCGACGAGGCTGGTCGAAGCGAAGACTGATCACTGGTGCCTTGTCAGAAGCGATCCACGTCGTACCCGGATCGCCATCCACCATGGCACCGGGCTGTGCCTCGAACGAGTCGGAGGCTCCCCGGGAGGCGGTCACACTGAGTACGGCGTCGGCAAGGATGGCCCGCCACGCCGCCGGTGTTGACCGCAGGGAGGCACGCGCGGAGGCGATGTAGGTGGTGTTGCCAGGGATGTAGAAGCGACGGTTCAGGCTATCGCCGTCTTCCCCCTGGGTCGCCAGCAACCGCTGGCATGCGAGGTTGCCCTCGATGTCAACGCAGCCGAGTCGGTCCGCGTCCCGTTGCAGAGCGATCTCGTCGACCGGTCGACCAGGAACCGGTCGTGGCAGCACCAGCATGCGCTGAGGTGCAATCCCATCGATCAGGACCTCGCTGAAGGCCACGGAGCCCGCTTCCGGCGTTGTCTTGCCCACCACGCTGATCCGCAGGGAGCGCGCGTTGGTGAAAGGAAGGTCGTACTTCTGCGAGGACCCAGGCAGCGGGGCAGGCCGGGTGACCGCGACCCGCCCCGACTTGAATTCCAGGAGGCGCATCCGAAGAGAGGTTGTCGGCACCGACAACGTGACCGAAGTCAAGGTGCGAGGAGCACTGAAACGGACCTCCCACCACTGGCCGGTGCCCGCCGATTGCCGTGCCGACTGCCACGACGTGCCCGTATCCCCGTCGAGTGCCGCGGCCGGGTTGGTACCGACATCGAGAGGGGGCAGCGCATTGGCATCTGCCTGCGACGAACTTGACCACACCCTGTCCACGTCGCCTACCCACGATTGGGTGGTCTGCCACGTCGGGTCGTCCGGAGAGATCCGGTGGAAGTGCTCCTTGCCCGACAGCAGGTAGTCACGATCCGCACTCATCGTGCTGGACTGGTTCCACCGGACACTGGCGAAGTTCACTTCGCGACGCTTCAGTCCGTCGGTGAGCACCTGACCGGCAGCCTCGGCCGTGGAGGTCGTGGCCAATGCCGACGGTCCGGTCATCGCCGCGACGTCGGGCGAGAGGCGGGCGGCGGGGTCACCAATGATGGTCTTGGGGTCGGTCGTAATCGACGCGGTCGCGGCCCCGTCGACACGGTAGACCTCGATCACCTCGCCCTCGGAGGCCATGGTGTTGGCGGCGGTCAACCGGAGCGAACCGCCATCGGCCTCGATGTATCGGTAGCTGGGCTCCCCGCTGATCGGGCCGAAACCCGCCTCCTTGGTGATCCCAGGAGTTCGAGTGAGCACCGATCTGACATACCCGGGATCCGGGGCACCGGTGGCCAACCGATCCAGATCGTTGCGTACGACGAGCCGACCGACCCCATTGCTGGCCAGGAAGTTGGCCAGACCCGGGTCGGGATGTCCGGACTCGATCACCCGGGTGACCGCGTCCAGCATGGCCACATTGCCCGGCTGAGCCAGCGGAATCGCGTTGCGCACCGCCCAGGGAGACCTGGCCAGTCCCTGCATCACATCGTCGTGCACGTTGCCCCAGATGTAGACCCCGAAACTCGAGGCGGGCAGTTCCAACGACACCGTGCCGTCGTTGGTCTCGGCGAGGTAACTGGCCGCTTGCTTCCAGTACCCAGGCACCGAAGACACCCCCGGGCCGGGCGCGATGACTCCGTTGACCCAGGGGAAGGAGAGCGCCACCAGCATCAGCACCGCATCGGCCCACAACATCCGCTTGGCCAGGAGCGATCCGCCCTCCTCCAGTCGCTTAGGAACAACGGCGAGAGCGTGCGCGAAACCGAGGACCAGCGGGATCCTTAGCACCACATCGAACTTGTGCAGGTTGCGCAACGGAGCCAACGAGCCGTCGAGGGCCGCCCTGCGGGCCTCTGCTCCGAAACCGCTCCAGTCGCCGGCGTACCCGAAACCGACGAGGGCGACCCCGCACAGAACACCGAGCACCAGGAAGCGGCGGTGCGGGTTGTCCGAGGCGCCGATCCCAAGAAGCCCACCGGCGGCCAGCGTGGCCGCGGCGACCAGGAGGAATGCCGTGGAGACGATCAGGCTGCCGGCCGGGTAGTCGGCGGTGGCGAAGTAGGCCACCCAGTCAGAGACCCCCAGGAGTGTGTGCGTCAGCCCGGTGGGGAGCGTGGTGATGGTCGCGTTCTCGATGTAGTCCAGGAAGGGGACGCTGTACTTGCCCATGAGCAGGAGCGGAGCCCACCACCACGCGGTGGCCAGGATCGTGAACGCCGTCCACAGAGCCAGCAACTGCCACCGCCGCGGGCCGGCCTCACGAGTCAGCAGCCACAGGACCCCCAGCGGCAAGACGGCGACCACGGCGACCGCGTTGACCCCGCCCGCGCAGGCCACGGCCAGCGCGCTCAAAGCGGCCGCCTTGCGCAACGAGCCTCCGGCGGTGCCCCACATGAGCGGAAGCAGCACCCAGGGGGCCACCGCCATCGGCCAGACCTCTACCGAGGTGCTGCCCAGCAACGAGGTCACCCTCGGCGCCAAGACGTAGGCGAACGCCGCCACTACCTGGGTGAGCGGAGTGCCCAGACCCAAGCGTTGGGCGAGACGGAGGACACCGAAGAAGCCGACGCACAGCAGAAGCGCCCACCAACTGCGCTGAACGGCCCACGAGGGGAGATGGATCAGTTTGCCCGCGAGGAAGAACGGACCCATCGGCCAGAGGTACCCGTAGGCCTGGTTCTGGATCTGGCCGAAGGCCGCGATCGGGTCCCATAGGTGTACCCCGCGACTCAGGAACCCCAAAGGGTTGGTCACCAGATCGAACTTGGTGTCCGCGACCAGGTCGGAGCCGCGTTGGGAGAAGGCGGCCGCGATCAGGATGGCTGCGTACCCCAGGAGGCGCAGCGGACTGGTGGCGAGGGAGGTGGGAGTCAGCGTTTGCGTAGAACCATCGCCAGATTCCACGACAACACCTCCCTGGCTCCGGGAACCTTCATCAGCCAGTGAGCCCACCGTGGGTGGTAGCGAGGCACGAGGGAAAGCACGTCGGCCGCGTGCTGGCGTCGAGCCCAGGCCAGACCCTCGGCGGCGGTCACCACGAACAGCGACTCACCGAACTTGTTCTTGGGGTCCTTGCCGTGGACGCGTGCGTAGCGCCGGCGTGCATAGCCCCCACCCAGGAAGTGCCAGGGCGCGGTCTCGTGCCCCCCGTGCGGGCCGTACCACAGCGTGTAGGAGATGAAAGTGATCCCCCCGGGCTTGGTGACCCGGACCATCTCATCGGCCATGCGCCATGGGTCCGGAACGTGTTCCAAGACGTTGGAGGAGTAACACAGATCCACTGAGTCCGTGGCGAAGGGGAGGTTCATCCCGTCACCGATCACGGTGTTACGCGCGATCGTGCCCTGCCCGGACAACTCCCCTACGTCGGCGTCGAGCGCGAAATAGGCGGCACCGGCCTCGGTGAAAGCGTCGCGGAAATAGCCGGGCCCGCCACCGACGTCGAGCATGACCGCGCCCTGGAGGGTGAGGAACTGGCGGGTATGCCCCACGGCATCGTCTGCGATCGCGGTGTAGAAGCGGCGCGGATCGTCCTGCTCGTGCTGGAACTCCGAGAAGAGGTACCTGGTGCGTGCAAGATCGGCCGCCCAGGACTGCGCAAGACGTGGAGGAGCGGCGGGCACAGGCGAACCTTACCTGCCGATCAGGCCATTTCGGGCACCGCTAGAGCAGCCGCGGTGTCGGGTTGGGCACACCCGCCGACTATGGTTCGCGGGTGGACAAATCAGGCATCCCCGCGCTCACGGGCCGCCGTGTCGCGATCATGTCGTGGCGCGACACCGGGAATCCCGAAAGCGGTGGCGCGGAGAACTACCTGCTGAAAATGGCCGAGGGCCTTCGTGATCACGGAGCACACGTCACCGTGTTCACTGCCGCCTACGCCGGCGCCCCGGCGCGGGGGGCTCGCGACGGGATCGACTACGTCCGGGCCGGCGGCAAACTCAGCGTCTACGCCCGCGGCATGCAACACCTCCTGATGCGGAGGCTCGGTCGGGTCGACGTGGTCATCGATGTCCAGAACGGGCTGCCCTTCTTCACCCGCGCGGTCACCACCAAGCCGGTCATCGTTCTGGTTCACCACGTGCACCGTGAGCAATGGCCGGTCGTCTACCCCGGCCTCACCGGCAAGGTCGGCTGGTGGATCGAGCACGCGCTGGCGCCTCGGCTCTACCGAGCTTGCCAGTACGTCGCGGTCTCCCAGGCCACCAGACAAGAACTCATCGGCTTGGGAGTCCCCGCCGAGCACGTGGCCGTCGTACACAACGGTTCGGAGGCGGCCGACGGCCAGTGGGACGTCGCCAAGACCGAGTACCCCAGCGTGTGCGTGGTCGGCCGCCTTGTGCCCCACAAGCAGGTCGAACACGCCATCGACGCCGCCGTCGCGCTACGCAATGAGTTGCCGAGCCTCAAACTCACCGTCGTAGGCGACGGCTGGTGGGCCGACGAACTCCACGACTACGTGCGCACCCACCACGCTGAGGACCTCGTCGAGTTCACCGGGCACGTCACCGAGGACGAGAAGCAACAGATCTTCGCTCGCACGTGGGTCAAGGCACTCCCCTCGCTCAAGGAGGGATGGGGATTGGTGATCGGGGAAGCCGGCCACCACCGGACCCCAACCGTCGCCTACCGCCATGCGGGGGGCACCCGCGAATCGATCCGAGACGGTCACTCTGGAGTCCTGGTCGACACCGATGAGGAGTTCACCCAGGCGTTACGTGCGGTGCTCACCGACCACTCACTGCGTGCTCGGCTCGGGGAGGGGGCGCTGGCAATGAGCGAGTCCTACACCTGGGACAACACCCAAAAGGCGCTGGCCCACGTGGTGGGCAGCGCCTTGAGAGGTGAGATGGTGGCTACGCAGGACGAACCCGCGCCGCCGGTCAGCTGATCAGCTGCCGTAGTCGATAACCGGACGCTCAACGCTGGCCGGTGAGCTCGCCGGCGAGTCGACCTGCGAGTGGATCAGGTTGACCAGAAGAACCGAAGCAAGCAGAACGCCGATGATGATGCTGGCAATCGAACCGATTGCATTGCTGGTGTTACCCACGAATGATCCCTCCCAGGAAGATGTGCTGGCACAGGCTAACAGGACATTCCGCCAGAACCTAGCGACGACGCCACCATGTCGCGACCGCCGCCGACAACAGTGCCGCCCAACCCAGCCACCCGGCCACGACCAACCCTCGGGCCCACCTGTTCGGGCCGGCAACCGGCTCGGCGACACCGAGATCGATCACGCGCAGGTGGCGTCCGGCGAAGACGTCGATGCCGTCCAACGTGGGGATCCGGCCCGGGGCATCCAGGTCGATCACGGCGTAACGAAGACCCATCGTGCGCAACGCCGCCTCTGGGTGTGGCGTAGCCAGCGCCTTCCTCACCGCCGCAGCGCGGGCCGACTCTCCGTCGAGCGGCTTGCCGTCGACGGAGAGTTGGTCGCTGGCCACCGGATTGGGGCTGAGATACCTCGGCAGCGGGTCCAGGACGGGCCGTTCGTGGTTCCACGCCGGTGCTCGGTACGCCGTGAACGGCAGCACCAAGACCGAGGTGGCACCGGTTCGATCGAGAGCGCTCCTGGCGTCGGCGTACTCGGCTGGGAAGTGGACCGCCCGCAGGCTCCCACCGACCCCATAGGCAGCGTCGGGCAAGGTGATCAGCGGGGTCCCCACGACCACGGCGGCGACGAGAACCCGGACTGCCTCTGGGGACGCCCGCACCATCCAGACCCCGGCCATCCCCATCGCGGTTGCCCCCAAGGGCGCGCACAGACCCAGCCAGCGGGCTCCATCACGCATGATCCCGCCGCCGGGCACATGGGTGGCGATCCAGCCCATCAACGATGGCGAGATCCAGGTGAGCAGCGCCAACCCGAAGCCGAGGACCCAGAGCAGCATCAGATCGTGGGCGTGGTCGCGATCGGGGCCGATGTGGCGCAGAGCCGGAGACGTCGACCGCTTCTCGTGGCGCATCAGCCATACCCCCAGCACGCTGAGCGGGATCAGCAACAACAAGGCGATCCAGGCCAGCGGAGTGGTGCGGGTGTAAGGCACCACGTCCGCGTTCCAGATGCCGCCGAGCCCCAGTGCGGCCAGCGGGGCGGGCAGCGTCCCTTCTGCCTGTAGTCCGAAGACGGAGGCGCCTGCGCCCGTCGACGTGGCGTCGGCAAGGTGCGCCAGGCCCGCGGCCACCCACGGCGCATTGGCGCCCGCCGCGATAGCCCCGACAACGGCCAGGCGGCCCGGCTGGAACCTGCGCCAGTCGTAGGCGATCACCAGCAGCACGACTGCGGCCATGACCCCGGCGCTGGGGGTCAGACAGGAAGCCACAGCAGCCAGCAGGAGGACCGGTCGGACCTCGCTGCTGCGCCGGAAGCGTTCGCCTGCGGTGATCAGGATCGGCAGGACCGCATAGCTGATCAGGAGCGGCCAGTGCCCGATCGCCAATCGCTCGACGACGAAGGGGTTCCACAGATAGACGGTCCCGGCGGTTATCCGACCGACCATGGAAGCCCCACCGAACCGCAGGCCAGCCAACCCGGCTCCGATCACCGCGCCGATGAGCACGAGCTTTTGCAGGAGCATGCCGGGCAGCACAAGGTTGGCCACGCTCACCAGGGCGTCGGAGGGGACGTTGCGAGGCAACAGGGTGCCAAGGCCCCACACCTCCTCACGTACGGCGAGATGGGGAACCCACACCATGTCGTAACTGAGGACGTATCCGGGGGCCAGCGCCGGACCCAGCATCAACAGCCCGAGGAGCACCACCCAGAGCCGGGGCAACCACCGCACCCGAGCGGCCAAGTCCACCTCGCCCCTGAGGGCGGGAGCTTGGCTCACAACGGCAGCTTTCGGAAGATCGGTCGAGGGACGTGGCGCAGTCCGGACATCACCACTCGCATCGGCCCAGGCACCCAGACGAGGTCACTGCCGTCGGCGACCCCGGACACGATGGCTTCACCGACCTGGTCCGCGGTGACCGACAACGGCGCCGGGGAGCGTCCCTCCGTCATCTTGGTGTGCACGAATCCAGGACGCACCACAAGGACCCGGGCGCCGCTGCCCCGCACGGCTTCGCCGAGACCGCGGTAGAAGCCGTCCATGCCCGCCTTGCTGGACCCGTAGACGAAGTTGCTGCGGCGGACCAACTCCCCCGCCACCGACGACAACGCCACGATCACCCCATGTCCTTGCTTGCCCATCACCTGGCCGAGCACGACTCCCACGCTGACCGCGCCCACGTAGTTGACCCGGGCATGCCACAGTGCGGACGCGTGGTCGGTCCACGCCTCCTCCTCATCACCGAGGACTCCGAAGGCGACCAGGGCTACGTCGATGTCACCTCCCGAGGCGACTTCGTTGATCAGCGCAGGATGGGCCTCGGCGTCCAGGGCATCGAAGTCGACCTCGGTGGCCGTGCTCCCCCACTCACGGACCTGGTTCGCCGCCGACGTACGTCTCGGACCGGGACGGGCAGCCAGGACGACCTCAATGGCACCGTTGGCCGCCCAACGAGACACCGCCGCGAGCGCGATCTCGCTGGTGCCGCCGAGCACGAGAACGCGGCGCGGTTGGCCGAGTGCATCGATCATGAGGTGCTCCTTCGAAGGCTGAGGCGCCGGGCGAGGTCGGATTGGAAGACCCCAGCCGGGTCGAGTCTGGTCAGGGACGCCTGGAACTGCGGCAACCGGGGGTACATCGTGGCCAGGTCCGCAGCGTTCATCCGCGCGTCCTTGGCCAGGTAGAGCCGACCTCCGGCCGCCAGCACCAGCGCATCGAGCAGGGCGAACAATGGGATCAGGCTGACCTTGGCGGGCATGTCCAGCGCCAGCGTCCAGCCCTCTCGGGGGAAGGACAGGTAGCCCTGGTTGCCGCGGCCGAAACGCTTGAGAACAGCCAGGAACGAGGGATTGCGGGCATTGGCGATGATCCGCAGGGCCTCGATGAGGGCATCCTCCGCCTCATCGGGTACGACGAACTGGTACTGCACCATGCCGGTGGAGCCGTACATCCGATTCCAGCCACCGACAGCATCGAGAGGGTGGAAGAAGGCCGAAATGCTCTGGATCTCCCCCTCACGGTGACGTGGGGCCTTGCGGAACCACAGTTCGTTGAAGGCGGTGATGGTGGGCAGCGAGACCAGCCCGCGCGGCAACCACGGCGGAGCATGGAGGATCGGCCCCTTCGGCGGAGTCCACCGCGCTTCGGCTGCGGTGGCACCCAGTTCGTCGAAGCGGGCATGCTCGCCTCGGGTCAGCACCGAACGCCCCAGGGCGTCCCCGCGAGCCAAGGTGTCGATCCACGCCACCGAATAGGTGGTGGTGGCATCGGTGGCCTTGATCTGGTCCATCACCTCACGGACCCCACCGATGCGTTCGGTGGTGACCCTCATCCACGCCGACTCCACAGGCAGGACATCGATGAGGGCCGAGGTGATCACTCCGGTCAGCCCCATGCCGCCGGCAGTGGCGTTGAACGTGTCGGGGTCGCTCTCCCGGGTCACTGTGTGCGTGACGCCGGTGCCGTCGATGAGGTCGAAGGAGCGGACGTGATCGCTGAAACTTCCGGCCACGTGATGGTTCTTGCCGTGGATGTCGCACGCGATGGCACCGCCCACGGTCACATAGCGGGTGCCGGGGGTGACCGGGACGAAGCGTTGGTGGGAAAGCAGGAAAGCCATCAGGTCGTGCAGCGACGTCGCCCCGGAGACGCGCACGGCGGCACCCCCCTCGACCAGGGTCGGCGCGCTGTCGCGCAGGGTCAGCACCACGCCGCCCGCGTTCTGGGCGGCATCACCGTAGGAGCGGCCCAGACCCCTCACCAGCAGTCCACGCTCGGAGGCGGCCGCAATCTCGGCGGCCACGTCTTCGGCAGTGACGGTGCGCAACCAAGCAGCGGTGGGGGCGGTTCGACCCCACCCGGTCAGCGTCACCTCACCCGACATTGAGCACGCCCAGGGCGACCAGAACCAACCAGATCACGCCGACGACCTGCAGCCAGCGGTCGGCGTACACGATGTCCTCGGGAGAAGCGGCCGCACCCAGGTCGATATCGACGGCGTACCGCAGCATTCCCAGCGTGAAGGCCGCGATCGAAGCGGTGTGCCACGGGAACACCGACGTCCCCTCTTGCTCGAAGGCCCACAGGCTGTAACTGACCAGAGTGACCGCGGCTGCCGCACTCCAAACGAAGCGCAGATAGGTGGCGGTGTAACCGACCAGGGATCGTCGGGTGCCGGCCTCACTGCCGAGCGTGTGGAGTTCGGAGTAGCGCTTGCCCGAGACCATGAAGAGCGACCCGAAGCCGGCGACCAACAAGAACCACTGCGAGATCGGCAGGTGCGCAGCGAGGCCACCAGCAACGGCACGCATCAAGAAGCCTGCGGTGACCACCGCCAGGTCGATGACGGGTTCATGCTTGAGGCGGTAGGCGTAGAGGACCTGGAGGACGAAGTAGATCCCCAACAGGGTCGGCAGCGCCCACCGGGTCGTCGCAGCCAGTGCCAGGGAAGCCGCCGCCAGCACCGCCGCGGCGATCAACGCCTGACCCGCGCTCAACGCGCCACTGGCCACCGGCCGGAATCGCTTGCTGGGGTGCGCGCGGTCGGCTTCGGCGTCAGCCACGTCGTTGACGCAATACACGGCCGAGGACATCAGCGCGAAACTGACAAATGCGACAGCCGTGTTGAGCGCGACCGACGGGAAAAAGATCTTGCCTGCGGCCAAGGGCGCCGCGACGACGAGGAGATTCTTGACCCACTGCCGCGGGCGCATTGTGATGAAGACGGCAGTGAGGGTGACCACCGAAGAAGTCTAAGGGCCACCTAGGCTTCCTCCCGTGACCCCGCCTTCCGCCACTCGACCCGCCGGCGACCGGCTGCGTCAGTTGGCCACCGGGGGTGCCGGGGTTGCCGCCGCCATGGCAGTGATGAACCTCGGTGCCTACGGGTTCACCATCGTCGCCGCTCGCGTCCTCGGGCCTCAGCCGTACGGCGCTCTGGCCAGCCTGATGGCCACGCTCTTGGTCGTGATGGTCCTCCAACTCGGGATCCAGGCCACCGCGGCTCGGCGAATCGCCGCCGACCCCGAGCACGTGGCACAGATCGCCCGCGGAATCCAGCGGGTCACGTTTCGAGCCGCCCTTGTCTTCGCAGCGGTCCTGCTGCTCCTCTCACCGCTGATCCAGCGTGTCCTTCACCTCCAGGATCTCCCCACAGCCGCCTTGGTGGCGGCCGCGGCGGTCCCGCTGACCATCATGGGCGGCCAGGCAGGCATCTTGCAGGGCGAGCGGCGCTGGGGCCCCCTCGCCTTGATCTACATCGCCAGCGGAGTGCCCCGGCTCCTGATCGGTGGCCTGTTGATCTGGTGGCGGCCCACCGAAGCCATGGCCATGCTCGGCGTGGCGTTGGGGGCCTGTGTGCCGGTGCTCATCGGCTGGGTGGCACTGCGCCACGAGCGCCCCCGCGGTGCTCGCAGCGAGGACCACCGGGCGGCCAGCCTGCTGCGCGAGACGGTGCACAACTCTCAGACCCTGCTGGCCTTCTTCGCGCTGTCCAACGTCGACATCGTGGTGGCTCGCAATGTCTTGGACCTCCATGACGCGGGTCTGTACGCCGCCGGCCTGATCCTGACCAAGGCCGTGTTGTTCTTGCCGCAGTTCGTCGTGGTGGTCGCTTTCCCGTCGATGTCGACGGCCCGAGAGCGACAACAGGCCCTGGCCCGAGGACTTGGTCTGGTGGCTCTTCTAGGTGGAGCAAGCGTCGCCGGAACCCTGGTGCTACCCAATCTGGCCACCGCCTTCGTCGGGGGTCCGAAGTACGCCGAGGTGACCGACCGGCTCTGGCTCTTCGCGGTGCTGGGCACCGCGTTGTCGATGCTGCAGTTGCTGGTCTATGCCGTGCTGGCCCGGCAGAGCACCCGATCCCCCTGGCTGCTGTGGGCCGCCCTCATCGCCGTCGTCGCCGCCGGACGATTGACCCACACCGTGGAAGCCCTGATTGCGGTGGTGCTGATCTGCGACGCCTTGGTCCTCGGGGCACTGTTGGCGATCAGCCTCTACCTGGTGCGTAAGCCGATCCCCGTGGATAGCCCCGCAGGGCAGTGACCCGACTAGTGAGCCGCGTCGTGCCAACTGCGACCGGCCCCGACTGAGACATCGAGCGGCACCGTCAGGTCGGCGGCCGCGCCCATCTGCTCGCGTAGTAGCTCGGGCAGCGTCTCGGACTCACCATGAGCGCGCTCCAACACGAGTTCGTCATGCACCTGGAGCAGCAGTCGGCTCTGCATGCCGGCCGACTTGAGTGACCGATCGACGTTGAGCATGGCCACTTTGATGATGTCGGCGGCCGAACCCTGGATCGGCGCGTTGAGCGCCATCCGTTCTGCCATCTCGCGACGCTGCCGGTTGTCGCTGGTCAGGTCGGGAAGGTAGCGGCGCCGGCCAAGGATGGTCTCGGTGAAACCGGTGCGACGCGCCTCTCCCACGATGGAGTCGAGATAGTCGCGCACCCCTCCGAAGGTCTCGAAGTACTCATCCATCAGCCCGCGAGCCTCGCCGGTCGAGATCCGCAACTGCTCCGAGAGGCCGAAAGCGGACAGGCCGTAGGCCAGCCCGTAGTTCATCGCCTTGATCTTGGCCCGCATCTCCTGGGTCACATCACCGGCCTCAACGCCGAAGACCCTGCTGGCGGTCACGGTGTGAAAGTCGCGGCCCGATCTGAAGGCGTCGATCAGAGCCGCGTCCTCGGAGAGGTGGGCCATGATCCGCATCTCGATCTGGCTGTAGTCCACAGTCACCAGGTCGGCGTACCCCTCGCCGACGACGAACGCCTCGCGAATGCGGCGTCCCTCCTCGGTGCGGACCGGGATGTTCTGCAGGTTGGGGTCGGTGGAGGAGAGCCGACCGGTCGCGGCGATCAATTGGTTAAACGTGGTGTGGATGCGGCCGTCGTCGGCCACCGTCTTGAGAAGCCCCTCCACCGTCTGGCGCAGACGGCTCACGTCTCGGTGCCGCAGGAGGTGCTGCAGGAACGGGTGCTCGGTCTTGTCGAAAAGGCTCTGCAACGCATCGGCGTCGGTGGTGTAGCCGGTCTTGGTGCGTTTGGTCTTGGGCATGTTGAGTTCGTCGAACAGCACGACCTGCAACTGTTTGGGCGAGCCGAGGTTGATCTCCTTGCCGATGACCTCGTACGCCTCCGTCGCCGCCGAGCGCACCCGGTCGGCGAACTCCGACTCCAGCGAATTCAACAAGTCGAGGTCGACGGCGATGCCGGTGCGCTCCATGCGCAGGAGTACGTCGACCAACGGCAACTCCACGTCGCTGAGAAGTGCGGTGCCGCCCCGGTCGGCGAGTTCGACATCGAGCGCCTCGGCCACGTCGAGCACTGCGCGTGCCGCCAACATGGCCGGCTCGCTCTCGTCCTGGTCGGCGAGCCCGAGCATGAGTTGGTCGCCGGCGTCCGCGCCACCTTGCTTGAGTTCCCTCTTGAGATAGCGAACGGTGAGGTCGGCCAGGTCATAGGAGCGCTGGTCGGGGCGGGCGAGATAGGCAGACAACGCCGTGTCGCGCTCCAGACCGGCGACGTCCCAGCCACGGGCGGCCAACGCGAGCATCGGTCCCTTGGCGTCGTGCAGGACCTTGGGCACTCCCGCATCGGCCAGCCATGCCCCGAGGGCGAGGTCTGCCTCGGGGTCGAGCTGGGTCGGGTCGATCCAGGCGGCCGCCCCCGAGGTGGTGGCCAGGGCGATACCGGTGACGTCACCTGTGCCGGCACGCCACGAACCGAGGATGTGCATGCCCACACGGTGGCCGTCGCGGGCGTGCTGCTCGAGCCAAGGACCGACCTGGGGGTTGCTCAAGACGTCGCCGGCAAGCTCGAAGCCGGAGCCGTCGAGTTCCTCCTCCGATTCCAGGGTCTCGAAGAGCCGCTCGCGCAGAACACGGAACTCCAGCCCGTCGAAGAGGGTGTGGACCTCGTGGCGGTCCCAGGGGCGGACCGCGAGATCGGCCGGGACCATCGGCAGGTCGAGGTCGGTCACCAGGGCGTTGAGGCGCCGATTGCGGATCACGTCGCCCAGGTGCTCGCGCAGGGATTCGCCAGCCTTGCCGGTGATCTCTTCGGCACGATCGATCACGTTGTCGAGACCGTCGTAGGCGGTCAGCCACTTGGCCGCGGTCTTGGGACCCACACCAGGGACGCCAGGCAGGTTGTCGCTGGATTCACCCACCAGGGCGGCCAACTCGGGGTAACGCATGGGGGGCACTCCGTAGCGCTCCTCGACCGCGGCGGGGTCCATGCGCTTCATCTCCGAGACCCCGCGCATGGGGTAGATGACGGTGGTGTGATCGCTGACCAGTTGGAAGGAGTCACGGTCACCGGTGCAGATGAGCACGTCGAAACCCTCAGCGACCGCTTGTGAGGTGAGGGTGCCGATGATGTCGTCGGCCTCGAAGCCGTCCTTCTCCATGAACGGGATCCGCAGTGCAGAGAGCACTTCCTTGATCAAGGACACCTGACCACCGAACTCGGCAGGAGAGGTGGACCGGTTGGCTTTGTAGTCGACGTACTCGGCACTGCGGAAGGTCTGGCGGCTGACGTCGAAGGCGACCGCCACGTGCGTGGGGCGCTCGTCGCGCAGGACGTTGATCAGCATCGCGGTGAAGCCGTAGACGGCGTTGGTGTGCTGGCCGGTCGTGGTGGAGAAGTTGTCGACAGGGAGGGCGAAGAAGGCCCGGTAGGCGAGGGAATGGCCATCGAGGAGCAGCAGTCGCGGCGGTGGTGGGAGCACCCTGCGACCCTAACGGCTCGGACCGACCGGCAAGATGTCCGCGTGAGTGATTCCGCCGACGACCAAACCCGCCTCCAGGAGTTCATGTCCGGCATGCCCCAAGGCATGGGGGCACTCAACGACCGCATGGGTATCGAGGTCGTGGAGGTTTCCCCACAACGCGTGGTCGCGACCATGCCTGTAGAAGGCAACACCCAGCCCTACGGACTGCTCCATGGGGGTGCTTCGGTGGTGCTGGCCGAGACCCTCGGCTCGATCGGCGCCGGACTCCACGGATGGCCAGACCGTTTCGCCGTCGGCATCGACATCAACGCCACCCACCACCGCTCGGCCACCGAGGGCTTGGTCACCGGGGTGGCCACGCCCGTCCACCTCGGCCGCACCACGGCCTGCTTCGACGTGGTGATCAGCGACGAGGCCGGGAAACGCCTGTGCACCTCGCGGATCACCTGCGCGCTCATGCCCCGCGAGCGGTACGCCGGATGATCCCGGGCGTCGGCACGGTGACCAACGTGGTCGCGGTGCTGGTCGGCAGTGGCATCGGCGCGGTCGCCGGACATCGCTTCCCCGAACGCACCCGCACCGTGGTCACCGACGGGCTCGGCCTCATCACCTTGGTCATCGCCGGGAGCTCGGCTGCGGCCGTGGTGGCCTCCTCGTTGACCGATGCCGTCGGGACGGCCGCACCGATGCTCATCGTTTTGGGCTCGGTCATCATCGGCGGCATCGTCGGCTCGTCGCTGCGCATCGAGGACCGCCTCGAGGGGTTCGGCGGGTGGCTGCGCGCCCGCGCCGCGTCCCGGTTGGGTGAGGGCGAGGGCGCTGCCGAGCGCGAGCGCTTCATCCAGGGCTTCGTGGTCTCCTCACTGATCTTCTGCGTGGGCCCACTGGCGATCCTCGGCTCGGTGACCGAAGGCCTCGGCCAAGGACCCCAGCCCCTGTTGCTCAAGTCTGCGTTGGACTTCTTCGCGTCGATCGCGTTCGCGGCGGCGTACGGCTGGGGCGTGGCGGCCTCAGTGATCAGCCTCGTTGCCGTGCAGGGCGGCCTCACCGCCCTGGGCTTCGCCCTCGGCGACTTCCTGCCCGACGCTCACGTTGCGGCGCTGACCGCCACCGGCGGGGTGCTGCTGATCGGCGTGGCCCTGCGCCTGTTGGAACTCAAACAGGTGAAGGTGGGAGATCTATTACCGGCGCTGGTCGTGGCGCCGCTGCTGACCCAAGTGGTCGTGCTGGTGAGGTAGTCGGGTCACGTACCAGATCCGTCGGCCATGCCCACGCCGTGGGTCACGACACCTTCGGCGACCTGTTTCATCGACAACCTGAGATCCATGGCCGTCTTCTGGATCCAGCGGAAGGCATCCGGCTCGGTGAGGCCCAGTTCGGCTTGAAGGATGGCCTTGGCCCGGTCGACCAGTTTGCGGGTCTCAAGGCGCTCGGAGAGGTCGGCGACTTCGGCCTCGAGTTGCTGGAGCTCGGCGTAGCGACTCATGGCCATCTCCATGGCCGGGACCAGATCCGCGCGGCCGAATGGCTTGACCAAGTAGGCCATGGCGCCGGCTTCGCGAGCCCGTTGCACCAGCTCGCGCTGGCTGAAGGCAGTCAGGATCACCACAGGGGCGATCCGGGCGGCGGCGATGCGCTCAGCGGCGGCGATCCCGTCCAGTTTGGGCATCTTGATGTCCAAGATCACCAGGTCGGGTCGCAGTTCCTCGGCCAGCGCCACCGCCCGCTCGCCGTCTCCGGCCTGGCCCACGACGACGTAGCCCTCCTCGCGAAGCATCTCGACCAGATCGAGGCGAATCAGTGCCTCGTCCTCGGCCACCACAACCCGCGGGGACACTCGTCCAGGGTCGATAACGCTGCCGACAGCGGACCCAGGGTCGGATGGAAGGCCGGGGAGACTGCTCACGTTGGTCAAGGGTAGTCTTTCCCGGCGTTGGCCCCGGTATCCCAACCGGCAGAGGAAGCGGTCTCAAACACCGTCCAGTGTGGGTTCGAATCCCACCCGGGGCACCCGGCTCCCCAAGCACTCAAGTGGCTTGGGGACGGCGCTTTTTTCGGGGGCACCCGAACCGCCCTTCGCAACTGTCTAGACCACGCGGTCACATCACCATCACACCTATGCGCGTCTGCTTGACACCACCTTCGTTGTGAACCAACGTCACCCCTACCTGGCCCAGACCGGCCCGGTCGGGGGCATGTGTCCCCGCGCCTCTGCCCTACTGGGCAAACCAATCAATTACGGAGGAAGTGAATGCGGACTCGTTCACTGACGAAGCTCGCGGCACTCGGTTTTGCCGGCACCCTTGCGCTCAGCGCGTGCGGTAGCTCGGGCTCGAGCGGCGGTGGCCTCAACAACGACGGCGGCAGCGGTGGTGGCGGGGACGCTACTTACACGATCGCCTTCGAGGGCCCCCTGTCGGGCGACTACCAGCAGCTGGGCATCAACGAGGTCAATGGCGTGCAACTGGCCATCGACCAAGCCAACGCCAAGGGCGACCTGGGCTTCAAGCTCAAGCTGATGAAGGCTGACGACGGCGGCGACCCGGCCAAGGCTCCCGCAGCCGCGGCGCAGGTGCTGCAGGACAAGACCGTTGTCGGCGTGATCGGTCCGTCCTTCTCGGGCGCGACCAAGGCCGTCGGTAACATCTACGGTGACGCCGGGATGACCGTCATCACCCCGTCGGCGTCCAACCCGTCGCTGTCCACCCTGGGCTTCAAGACCTTCCACCGCATCGTCCCCAACGACAACGTCGAGGGTTCGCAGGCTGCGGTCTGGTTGGCCAAGAAGGCCAAGAAGGTCTACGTCATCAACGACCTGTCCGACTACGGCGACGGCGTTGCCAACGCGGTCCAAGAGGGCCTGAAGAAGGCCGGCGTCAAGATCATCAAGCAGGGTGTTGCTGGTGGCGGCGCGACCAAGGACTACGGCACCGCAGCTGCTGCGGTGAAGAACTCCGGCGCTGCCGCGATGTTCTACGCCGGATACGACGCTGACGCCGCGCAGTTGGCCACCGCTCTCAAGGCGGCCGGCTACAAGGGCATCCGCATCGGTGGCAACGGCATCAAGTCCTCGGTCTTCACCGACAGCTCCAAGAAGGCCGGCGACGGCTGGTACATGTCGTGTGGCTGCCTCGACGCCACCGTGGCTCCTGCTGCCAAGCAGTTCACGGCCGACTACAAGGCCGCGTTCAACACCGACCCGTCGACCTACTCCCCCGAGGCTTTCGACGCCGCCAACGCCCTCATCGAGGCCATCAAGGCCGCGAAGGCAGGCGGCGGAGTCACTCTCGCGTCGGTCAACGAGGCTGTGAACGCTCTCAACTACACCGGCATCACGGCCACGATCAAGTTCCAGGAAGACGGCGAGATCGTTCCTGAGAACCAGGTCGTGAACCTCTTCCAGCAGAAGGGCGGCGCGATCACCCTGCTCGGCAACATCCTCGAGCAGAAGTGACCTGGCTCACCTTTTCTGGTTGACTCTCGTGAACGGGGGCGGTGTGCCTGCACACCGCCCCCGTTCATGTCAGCTTCAGCTTCGAAGCACCCGGTTTGACCTTGCCCGACCCGTGGAAATAGCCCGGCCACATGTGGAGGTAGCACTTCTTCGATGAACGACTTCTTGAACTATCTGTTGCTGGGTCTCACCCGAGGCTCCATGTATGCCGTGATCGCGCTGGGCTACACCCTCGTGTATGGCGTTCTCCAACTGATCAACTTCGCCCACAGCGAGGTGTTCATGTCCGGAGCGTTCGCCTCGTACCTCGCGGTCACTCGCTTCGTGAAAGAAGGCGACCGCCCCGCGTGGTACATCGTGGTGGCGCTGATCTTGATGGGTCTGCTCGTCGGTGCCGCGGTCGGAGCCGCCGTGGCCTGGACACTCGAGCGAGTCGCCTATCGACCGCTGCGTCGTCGCGGCGCGCCCAAACTGGCCTTCTTGATCTCGGCCATCGGCGCGTCGTTCTTCTTGTCCCAGTTGGCCGGCAAGATGTTCAACCGACTGACCAGCAACACGTTCCCGGAGTACTTCAACCGAGACAAGGCTGTGATCTCGGTAGGCGGGGTCAATCTGACCCTGATCCAGGCCATCGTGATCGGCAGCGCGGTCGTCATGATGATCTTCTTGGACCGGCTGGTCTCCGGTACCAAGCTCGGACGTGCGATCCGTGGTGTGGCTGAAGACGCGCCCACCGCGGCCTTGATGGGCATCGACATCGACAAGACCATCTCCCGCACCTTCATGATCGGCGGTGCCCTCGGTGGCGCGGCCGGCTTCCTCTTCGGCACTCAACTGGTCTTCGGTAACACCATGGGCTTCATCCCCGGCGTCAAGGCGTTCGCTGCGGCCGTGCTCGGCGGTATCGGAAACATCCGTGGAGCCATGCTCGGCGGCCTTCTGCTCGGCGTGGTGGAGTCCCTGGTGCCGACCTTCCCCTGGTGGCATGAGTCTGGCTGGGTCGGTCAGCAGTGGACCGACGTGGTTGCTTTCGTCATCCTCGTGATGGTCCTTCTGTTCCGGCCTTCTGGCATCCTCGGCGAGCGATTGGGGCGTGCGGCATGAGTCATCTGAAGCGAGAGACCGCACTCCAGGTCCACCTCAAGCGGCTCGGTTCGTGCCTGGCGCTGGGCGTGGTCATGGCCATGATGATCGGCAAGCACACCGGGTCGCAGAACGACTACGGCCTCGGCTTCCGTGAATCCGTGCTCAAGCCGCGCATCTTCTTGTTCTTGGCCGCCGGCGTCGTGGTCTACCTCCTGATCACGTTCTGGCCCAAGGTCGCGCCGTACCTGTCGCGGCCGGGGGTTCGGCCCTTGGCCATGGGCGCTCTGACCGTGATGGCGGGCTACTCCCTGCTGCGATGGAGCGACACCCCGCAATTGCCGGACACCAAGCTCGGCCCATTGGCGGCTGCCGCTCGCGGCGTCGGTGAGCTTGATGGCTTCACTCGAGCCTTCTTCGGCTCGATCGTCCCCGGAAGCTATTGGCTGCTGTTCTTGATCGTGTTCGTTCTGGGCGGAGCAGCCCTAATCCTGCGCAACCGTGCGCTGGGTTGGGTGGTCGCGGTCCTCGCCGTGGCTGTCGGCGTCTGGGGTCTGAGTGCTCAACTGGCCCTGCGTTCCTTCCTCAAGGTGCCCGATCACTCCACCGGCGGCTACGTGCAGTTGCTGGGCTACCTAGCGATCGCGGGTTCGGCCGCTGTCATGGCCTACACCCACGCCGAGTCTGCGGACACGCGCGGCTTCATCAACCGGGTCTTCAATTGGCGTCCCGGCTTCCCCCTGGTCGTGCTCGGGTCGTTGACCGGGCTGATCGCACTCCTCGGTGCCGGCTGGTTCGCCCCGCTGTCGCTCAACGCCAAGTGGTGGGACATGACCAATGTCTTCGGCAGCGAAGCGATCAGCGCGCTCACCTCGGCGTACCTCGGTTGGTTGGTGTGGGTGTTGTTCCTCGGGACGGCAACGCTGGCCGCGGTCGCGACCGCCCGTCGCAATCGGAGCCTCGGCTGGGCGGCAGCAGGAGCCGGCATCCTGAGCGTGCTGGTCACGCTGGTCACCATCCACGACTTCAGCAAGGTCGCGGCGGCCAAGGCCTTCGACGGCGCCACCGGACCCTGGCAGAACGTGGGCGTCGGCCCCTGGGCCTTGGCTGGCGCATTCACGTTGCTGGCCGGTGCCGGTTGGATGGTGGCCTCGCGCCCGACTGTCAAGGAGATCATCGAGGACGCCGCCGACTCCGACGCGATCGCGGCCGGAACCAGCCTCAACGTCACGCGGGCCTTGCTGGTCGCCGTGATCGCCGGAGCATTGTTCTACCCGCCCACGGCCACCGGCTTCTGGCAGACCGTTCTGGTCAGTGAGATCGGGATTTATGTGTTGTTGGCCATCGGCCTCAACGTGGTGGTGGGTTGGGCCGGTCTGCTCGACCTGGGGTTCATCGCCTTCTACGCGATCGGGTCCTACACGACGGCCTTCTTGACTGGGACGCTGCCGGTGAAGCCGCCGTCGTTCCTGCACCTTCCGCCGCTGGCGGCTATCCCGTTCGCCATTGCGATCTGTCTGGTGGCAGGCATCGCGCTGGGTACTCCGACGCTGCGGCTTCGTGGCGACTACCTGGCGATCATGACGCTCGGTTTCGGTGAGATCATCCGGATCGCGCTCAACAACGACGTCAAGTTCGGCTTCTATGAGAAGGTGCTGACCAACGGCCCCAAGGGTGCCTTCGGCATCCCTCACCCGCACATCAAGGTGGGACCCCTGGAGTTGACGTGGGGCCAGAACTCACTGCAGTACTGGTATCTGCTGTTGGTGCTGGTGGTGCTGATCCTGTTGGCGTTCCGCCGACTGGAGAACTCGCGGCTCGGACGCGCCTGGGCCGCCGTCCGTGAGGACGAGGTGGCTGCTCAGGCCACGGGCATCAACACGGTGCGCACCAAGCTGCTGGCCTTCGCGATCGGCGCCTCCACCTCCGGTGTGGCGGGCGTGTTCTTCGCCAGCCAGATCGGCTACATCAACCCGGCGAACTTCGTGCTCAACAACTCCATCTTGGTGGTCGCCTACGTCGTCTTCGGTGGCATGGGCTCCCTGCCCGGCGCAATGGCCGGTGCCGCCGCGCTCACCTGGCTGCCGGAGTTCTTGAAGGACCAGGTGCCTGCCGAGGATCGCCAGATGTGGATCGGCCTGATCATCTTGCTGATGATGATCTTCCGACCCCAGGGCCTCATTCCGGCCCGGAGGCGCGCGATCGAGCTCGAAGGGCTCGACAAGCCGAAGAGTCCGACACCGATCGCCGTTCCGGCCAGTGAGGGGATGTGACATGACTGTCGACCTGTCCAAGGAACCAGCCGCTCCGGCGACCGCGCCCGGTGATCTCGTCTTCGACGTACGCAACGTGACGCTGCGCTTCGGTGGAGTGACGTCTCTCAACGACGTCACGCTGCAGATGCGACGCGGCGAGATCCTGGCGATCATCGGCCCCAACGGAGCCGGCAAGACGTCGCTGTTCAACTGCCTCACCGGGGTCTACACCCCCCAAGAAGGCGACATCTTGTTGTCCGGACGCGTCGGGGAGGAGCAGTCGCCGATCGTGGGCCTGCGCGGGCTGATCGCCAAGAAGCGACGTTCTCTCAAGACCCACGTGATCAACCACATGGGAGTGGCCCGGACCTACCAGAACATCCGGCTCTTCCCCGCTCTGACCGCCCTGGAAAACGTCAAGATCGCAATCGAGACACGCCAGAAGTCCGGGCCGGTCAGCGCCATGCTCGGGCTGCCTTGGCAGCGTCGCGAGGAGCGTGAGTCGACCGAACGCGCCTACGACCTCCTCCAGTTCGTCGGCCTGACCCGCCGCGCCAACGAACTGGCCGGCTCGTTGGCATACGGCGAGCAGCGGCGCCTCGAGATCGCCCGTGCCCTGGGCACCAACCCGGGCGTGATCCTGCTCGACGAACCGGCTGCGGGCACCAACCCGGTGGAGAAGCGGGAGTTGGCCGAGTTGATCCGCAAGATCAACGAGGAGGACAACGTTTCGGTGCTGCTGATCGAGCACGACATGAAGCTGGTGATGTCGGTGGCACACCGCATCGTCGTACTCAACTTCGGCGGCAAGATCGCCGAGGGCAGCCCCGACCAGATCCAGAAGGACCCGGTCGTGATCGCGGCCTACCTCGGCACCACCACCGAGGAAGCCGCGGAGGTGATCGCCGAGGGTCCGCTGGTCGAGGAGATCGACTTGTCCACCTCGGTGCTCGACGACACCTCGATCGAGGAGTTGATCGACGAGACCGCCGAGAACCCACAGGACGGAGACCTGGCATGAGCTTGCTCGAAGTTGACAACATCGAGGTCCGCTACGGCGCCATCCGGGCTCTGAAGGGAATGTCCTTCCACGTCGACGAGGGTGAGGTTGTGGCTCTTCTTGGCGCCAACGGTGCCGGCAAGACCACCACCCAGAAGACCGTCTCCGGCATGATGCGGCCCACCCTCGGAGAGATCCGGTACGACGGCATCCGGATCGACGGCCTGCCGGCACACGAGTTGATCCACCTGGGGATCTGCCACGTGCCCGAGGGACGTCGGGTGTTCCCGATGATGACCGTGCACGAGAACCTCGAAATGGGTGCCTACCGCTTCAAGAAGCCGGATCAGAAGGTGCTCAAGCGGGTCTTCGAGCTGTTCCCCCGTCTTGAAGAGCGCATCTCCCAGCACGCCGGCACGCTCTCCGGTGGGGAACAGCAGATGCTGGCCATCGGGCGCGCGCTCATGGGGAAGCCGAAGTTGCTGCTGCTCGATGAACCCTCGATGGGTCTGGCACCGCTGATCGTGGCGCAGATCTTCGAGATCGTGAAGGAGATCAACGCCGACGGCGTGACCGTGCTGATCGTGGAGCAGAACGCTGCCCAGGCGCTGGCGCTGGCCGACCGCGGCTACGTGCTGGAGACCGGCGAGATCGTTCTCGACGGCACCGGCGCTGAGTTGCTCTCCGACGACCGGGTGCGCGCGGCCTACCTCGGTGAGGAGATCCACGCCTGATTTCGACGCCAGTGAGCCCCCCGATGACCTCGGTCTTCGGGGGGCTCACTGTTAAGGGCTGAAGTTCGCCGCTAGGTGCGTCGATAGGCCGGAGTGACCTCGTTGATGGCGTCCCCCATGCGGTGGATGCGCAACGCGTTGGTCGAGCCCGGGATCCCTGGAGGGGAACCGGCGATGATCACCACGTAGTCGCCTTCCTGGACGCGGCCGATCTCGAGCAACTGCTCGTCGACCTCGCGGACCATCTCGTCGGTGTGCTCGACAGGTCCCATCAAGAAGGTCTCCACGCCCCAGGTGAGGCTCAACTGGGAGCGGACCTCGTTCTCGGTCGTGAAGGCCAGCACCGGGATGTTGCCGCGGTAACGGGCCAGGCGCCGAGCCGAGTCACCGCTTTGGGTGAAGGCCACGAGGTACTTGGCCTGCACCCGCTCGGCGACCTCGGCGGCCACCTTAGCGATGATCCCGCCGCGGGTGACCGGTTCCCAGTCGACGGCGGCCATGTTGTGGAGTTCGTGGGCCTCGGTGGATTCGATGATGCGGGCCATCGTCTCGACTGCTTCGATCGGGTAGGCCCCGACACTGGTCTCCCCCGACAGCATCACCGCGTCGGTGCCGTCGAGCACTGCGTTGGCCACGTCGGATGCTTCGGCCCGGGTCGGTGCCGGGCTGCTGATCATCGACTCCAGCATCTGGGTCGCCACGATCACCGGCTTGGCGTTTCGCCGAGCCGCGGCGATGACCCGCTTCTGCAGGAAGGGGACGTCCTCGAGTGGAAGCTCCACGCCCAGGTCGCCTCGCGCCACCATGAAGGCGTCGAAGGCCTCGAGCACCTCCTCGAGGTTGTCGATGGCTTGAGGCTTCTCGATCTTGGCGATGACCGGCAGCATCACGCCCTCTTCGCGCATGATCGCCCGGACGTCCTCGGCGTCGGCGGCATTGCGCACGAAGGACAACGCGATGAAATCCACCGTCAGATGAAGAGCCCAGCGCAGGTCGGTGATGTCCTTCTCGCTCATCGCGGGCACACTCACCGGGACTCCCGGCAGGTTGATCCCCTTGTTGTTGCTGACCACACCGGCGGTGATGACCGTGGTGTGCACGTCGTCGCCGTCCACGGAGTCGACCCGCAGCCGAACCCGGCCATCGTCGATGAGGATGTCGTGGCCCGGGACGACGTCGCCGGGCAATCCGGCGTACGTCGTGGAGCAGATCGTGTTGTCACCGGGAATGTCTCGGGTGGTGATCACGAACTGTTGGCCCTCGACGAGGGTCTGCGGGCCGTCGGCGAACCGGCCGAGGCGGATCTTGGGTCCCTGGAGGTCCACGAAGATGCCGACACCGCGGCCGGCCCTGTCGGAGGCGGCCCGGACGCGTTGGTAGACCTGCTCGTGTTCGGCGTACTCACCGTGGCTGAGGTTGAGTCTGGCTACGTCCATGCCGGCGGCTACCAGCGCCTCGATCTGCTCTTCACTCGAGGTGGCTGGGCCCAGGGTGCACACGATCTTTGCTCTCCGCACAAAGGTTTACCTTAGTGCCGAGAACTTGAACGTTCCAATTACTCGTGAGTTAGGCCAGCAGTTGACGTTCGGTGGGTCTGATCGGTGACGGCAGGGTGGTGGCGCCCATCAACCAGTGGTCCACGGCAGCTGCAGCCGAGCGTCCCTCGGCGATCGCCCAGACGATCAGAGACTGGCCGCGACCGGCATCACCGGCGACGAAGACCCCGTCGACCGACGACATGTAGTCCGCGCCCCGGGCGATATTGCCGCGCTCGTCGAGGTCGCAGCCCAACTGGGCCACCACCGAGGCGGTTTCGGGACCTGTGAAGCCCATGGCCAGCAGGACCAGGTCCGCCGGGATCTCGCGCTCGGTGCCCTCGATCTGTTTGAGTTGCCCGGCCTCGAAGACCACGTCGACCAATCGCAGCGCTCGGACGTTGCCCTCGTCGTCGCCCAAGAACTCCTGGGTGGACACCGCGTAGAGCCGCTCGCCGCCTTCTTCGTGGGCCGATGAGACCCGGAAGATCATCGGGTAGGTCGGCCAAGGCTGGGCTGCCGGACGCTCCTCAGGCGGTTGAGGCAGGATCTCCAACTGGGTGATCGAGGCGGCTCCCTGACGGATCGAGGTGCCGAGACAGTCGGCCCCGGTGTCACCGCCGCCGATGATGATCACGTGCTTGCCCTCGGCGCGGATCTGGTCCTCGACGTGCCCGCCCAAGGCGACGGTGTTGGCCTGCGGTAGGAACTCCATCGCTTGGTGGATGCCGTTGAGGTCGCGTCCCGGCACCGGCAGGTCCCGGCCCACGGTCGCACCGACGGCGAGTACGACGGCGTCGTACCGCTCTTTGAGTTGCTCGCCGGTCAAAGAGTCACCGACCGCGATCCCGGAGCGGAAGACGGTGCCCTCGCGCCGCATCTGATCGATCCGGCGGTCCAGGTGCTTCTTCTCCATCTTGAACTCCGGGATGCCGTAGCGCAGCAGCCCCCCGGGCTTGTCGGCCCGCTCATAGACCGCCACCGTGTGACCGGCGCGGGTCAGTTGCTGGGCGGCAGCGAGTCCGGCAGGTCCCGAACCGACCACGGCCACGGTCTTACCCGAGAGCCATTCGGGCGGGGCTGGGCGGACCGCACCGGACTCCCAGGCCCGATCGATGATCGAGACCTCGACGTTCTTGATCGTCACGGGGTCCTGGTTGATGCCCAGCACGCACGCGGTCTCGCACGGCGCCGGGCAGAGTCGGCCGGTGAACTCGGGGAAGTTGTTGGTCGCGTGCAACCGCTCGATCGCGGCATCCCAGTCCCCCCGCCACACCAGGTCGTTCCACTCCGGGATCAGGTTGCCCAGTGGGCAACCCTGGTGGCAGAACGGGATCCCGCAGTCCATGCAGCGACTGGCCTGGGTGTTGATGATCGGCAGCAGCGCCCGCCCGACTCCGTCAGGGTAGACCTCGTCCCAGTCGTGCACCCGTTGCTCGACCGGGCGCCGGGTCGCCACCTCGCGGCCATGGTTCAAGAAGCCTTTCGGGTCAGCCATGGAGCGCCTCCATCATCGCGGTCGCGGTCGCCTGTTCGTCGAGGCCGTCGGCCTCGGCCTTGGCCTTGGCTGCCATCACGGTGCGGTAGTCGCGCGGGATGACCTGCGCGAACCGGCGTACGCCGGCTGGCCAGTCGGCCAACAGATCGGCGGCCACATCCGATCCGGTCTCCTCCCCGTGACGACGGATAAGGGCGGCCACGGTGGTGGCGCCGTCGTCGTCCAGGTCGACCACATCGACCAGTTCCGGGTTGACCCGGGCGCGGTCGAGGTCGAGGACGTAGGCGGTTCCGCCGGACATGCCGGCAGCGAAGTTGCGTCCGGT
Source organism: uncultured Marmoricola sp. (assembly GCA_937868075.1). GTDB lineage: Bacteria > Actinomycetota > Actinomycetes > Propionibacteriales > Nocardioidaceae > Marmoricola. Next base: position 26,819 of record CALMLL010000128.1, read on the forward strand.
GGGTCCGAGGATCACGACAGTGCCGCCGGTCATGTACTCACAGCCGTGGTCGCCCACGCCTTCCACGACTGCGGTCGCCCCGGAGTTTCGGACGCAGAACCGCTCCCCCACCTGGCCGCGCAGGAAGATCTCGCCTGAGGTGGCGCCGTAGCCGATCACGTTGCCGGCGATGATCTGGTCCCGTGCGGCGAACGTGGCCGCCCGGTCGGGACGCACCACGACCCGACCACCGGACAGGCCCTTGCCCACGTAGTCGTTGGCGTCGCCTTCCAACCGCAGCGTGATCCCGCGAGGCAGGAACGCGCCGAAGGACTGTCCCGCCGAACCGGTGAAGGTGAACTCGATGGTTCCCTCCGGGAGCCCGGCAGCCTGGTAGCGCTTGGTCACCTCGTGTCCCAGCATCGTGCCGACGGTGCGGTGGACGTTGCGGATCGGCAACTGCGCTCGCACCGGCTCACCGCGATCGAGCGCGGGCGCGGCGATCCGGATCAACTCGTTGTCCAGGGCCTTGTCGAGACCGTGGTCCTGGGTGGTCGTGCAGTGCAGCGACTGATCGGCGAACTGGGCGCTGATGTCGGGTTTGTGGAAGATCGGCGAGATATCCATCCCGGCCGCCTTCCAGTGGTCGACCGCCTTGGTCGCGTCGAGCACCTCGACCCGTCCGATGGCCTCCTCCAGCGACCTGAAGCCGAGCGCGGCCAGGTGCTCACGGACCTCTTCGGCGATGAAGCGGAAGAAGTTCTCCACGAACTCCGGCTTGCCGGAGAAGCGCTCGCGCAACACCGGGTTCTGGGTGGCCACGCCGACCGGGCAGGTGTCGAGGTGGCAGACGCGCATCATGATGCAGCCCGACACGACCAGCGGGGCCGTGGCGAAGCCGTACTCCTCGGCTCCCAGCAGCGCCGCGATGATCACGTCGCGACCAGTCTTGAGTTGTCCGTCGGTCTGCACCACGATCCGGTCGCGCAGCCCGTTGAGCAGCAGCGTCTGCTGGGTCTCGGCAAGCCCCAACTCCCAGGGCCCGCCGGCGTGTTTGAGCGAGGTCAACGGAGAAGCGCCGGTGCCTCCGTCGTGCCCGGAGATGAGGACCACGTCGGCGTGGGCCTTGGAGACTCCGGCCGCGACGGTGCCCACACCCACTTCGGCCACGAGTTTGACGTGGATCCGAGCGCTCGGGTTCGCGTTCTTGAGGTCGTGGATGAGTTGGGCCAGATCCTCGATCGAGTAGATGTCGTGGTGCGGCGGCGGGCTGATCAGCCCCACGCCTGGGGTGGAGTGCCGGGTCTTGGCCACCCACGGGTAGACCTTGTGACCTGGCAGTTGACCGCCCTCGCCGGGCTTGGCGCCCTGGGCCATCTTGATCTGGATGTCGTCGGCGTTGGTGAGGTATTCCGCAGTGACCCCGAAACGACCGGAGGCCACCTGCTTGATAGCGCTACGCCGCTGGGGATCGTGGAGCCGCTCCGGGTCCTCCCCACCTTCCCCGGTGTTGGACTTCGCGCCCAGCCGGTTCATGGCGATCGCCAGCGTCTCGTGAGCCTCCTGGCTGATCGAGCCGTAGGACATCGCCCCGGTGGAGAACCGCGCCACGATCGACTCGACCGGCTCCACCTCATCGATCGGGATCGGGGTCCGCTCCTTGAAGGCGAACAGCCCGCGCAGGGTCATCAGCCGCTCGGACTGCTCGTCGATGCGGGTGGTGTACTGCTTGAAGACCGAGTACTGCCCGGTGCGGGTGGAGTGCTGCAACCGGAACACCGTCTCGGGGTCGAACAGGTGGGGTTCACCCTCGCGCCGCCACTGGTACTCACCACCAATGGCGAGATCACGGTGGGTGGGTGCGATCCCGTCGATCGGGTAGGCGGTGCGGTGTCGCAAGGCCACCTCCTCGGCGATCACATCGAGGTCGATGCCGCCCAGCTTGCTCGTCGTACCAGTGAAGTAGCGGTCCACCAGAACCTGGGAGAGCCCAAGCGCCTCGAAGATCTGCGCGCCGGTGTAGGAGGCCACCGTGGAGACACCCATCTTGGACATCACCTTGAGCACGCCCTTGCCCAGCGCCTTCACCAGGTTGCGTACGGCGACCTCGGGTTCGGTCTTGACGTAGAAGCCGTCGCGGGCGAGGTCCTCCACCGACTCCATCGCGAGGTAGGGGTTGACCGCAGCCGCGCCATAGCCCAGCAGCAGGGCGACGTGGTGCACCTCGCGCACATCGCCGGCCTCGACCAGCAGGCCGACCTGGGTACGGGTCTTCTCACGCACGAGGTGGTGGTGGACCGCAGCGGTCATCAGCAGCGACGGGATCGGAGCCAGATCGGCCTTGGAGTGGCGGTCGGACAGCACGATGACGCGGGCGCCGTGAGCGATCGCCTCGGACACCTCGGCGCACAGTTCGTCGAGTCGGCGAGCCAGGGCTTCCCCGCCCCCGGAGACCTCGTAGAGGCCCCGGGACACGTGGGTCATGTAGCCGGGCATGTCGCCGTCGCGGTTGATGTGGCGGATCTTGGCCAGTTCGTCGTTGTCGATGACCGGGAAGGGCAACACGATCTGACGACAACTGGCCGGAGTCGGTTCGAGGAGGTTGGCCTCGGGCCCGATGGAGCCGTAGAGGCTGGTGACCAGTTCTTCGCGGATCGCATCCAGCGGCGGGTTGGTCACCTGGGCGAACAGTTGGGCGAAGTAGTCGAACAGCATCCGTGGCCGCTTCGACAACACCGCGACCGGGGTGTCGGTGCCCATGGAGCCGATCGGCTCATAGCCGACGTTGGCCATCGGGGTGAGGATGAGACGCAACTCCTCCTCGGTGTAGCCGAAGATCTGCTGGCGCCTGGTCACCGACGCGTGGGAGTGGATGATGTGCTCACGCTCGGCGATGTCGGGCAGGCGGATCAGACCGGCGTGGAGCCACTCGTCGTAGGGCTGGTCGTCGGCGAGTTCGCCCTTGATCTCCTCGTCCTCGATGATCCGGTGCTCCTCGGTGTCGACGAGGAACATCCGGCCCGGCTGCAGCCGCCCCTTACGGACGACGTGGGCCGGGTCGAGGTCGAGCACGCCCACTTCGGAGGCCAGCACGACCAGGCCGTCGTCGGTGACCCAGTAGCGCGAGGGCCGCAGGCCGTTGCGGTCGAGAACCGCACCCACCTGGGTGCCGTCGGTGAAGACCACACAGGCGGGCCCGTCCCAGGGCTCCATCAACGTGGAGTGGAACTCATAGAAGGCCCGCCGCTTGGGGTCCATCTCGGTGTTGTTCTCCCAGGCCTCGGGGATCATCATCAGTACCGAGTGCGGCAGCGACCGGCCACCGAGATGGAGTAGTTCGAGCACCTCGTCGAACGTCGCGGAGTCGCTGCCCCCCGGCGTACAGATCGGGTAGAGGCGGTTGAGATCACCCGGGATGAGGTCGGAGTCAAGGAGCGCTTCGCGGGCCCGCATCCAGTTGCGGTTGCCCATGACGGTGTTGATCTCACCGTTGTGGGCAATGAACCGGAAGGGGTGGGACAGCGGCCAACTCGGGAACGTGTTGGTGGAGAAGCGCGAGTGCACGACGGCGACCGCGGTCTCCATGCGCTCATCCACCAGATCCGGGAACACCCGGTCGAGTTGGTCGGTGGTGAGCATGCCCTTGTAGGCGATCGTGCGACTGCTCAGCGAGGGGAAGTAGGCGTCGGTCTCGTGCTCGGCCCGCTTGCGCAGACAGAAGGCGAGACGCTCCAACGCCATCCCGACCAGGCGGCCGGACGAGGCGGACACGAAGACCTGGGAGAAGTGCGGCATGACCGCCCGGGCGGTCTGACCCAGGGTCGTGGGGTCGGTGGGGACATCGCGCCAGCCAAGGACGGTCAGGCCCTCTTCAGCGGCGATCTCGGCGATGCGCTGCTTGGTCTTCTCCACCTCTCCTGCATCACCGGGCAAGAACGCGGTGCCGACGGCGTAGGCGTGGCGCGGGGGAAGGTGGATGCCGCAGTCGGTGGCCACCTCGCGGAAGAACCGGTCGGAGATCTGCATCAGGATGCCGGCACCGTCACCGGAGTTGACCTCGGCGCCCGCGGCGCCCCGGTGCTCGAGATTGCGCAACGCCGTCAGCGCCTTGACGAGGATGTCGTGGCTGGGCACACCGGTCAGGGTGGCCACGAAGGCGACCCCGCACGCATCGTGCTCGTGTTCGCCGTCGTACAAGCCCTGAGGTGGCGGGTACGCATGCATCACGCCTTCTCCCGTCGTAGCGAAATTGGTCGGGTTGGACCCAGCCGGACAACATGCTCGGGACGACGTTGGCCCATGCGGAGAGCACAATCTACAACACCCTCGACCGGGGAGGTCGGGGCCTTCCCAGTCGGTGGTCAGGGCGCCGTAGCAGCGCCTTGATCGCCCTCCCCGTCCACCGAGTACGCCGAGGACGCCCGCTCGCCCTCGCCATGCCCGGACCCCCGCCGACCGGCCCAGAGGAAGCAGCCCGAGGCGGCCAGGAACAGCAGCACCGACATCCAGACGTTCCACCGGAAGCCGGCGACATCGCCCAGTTGGACCGAGTCGATGCGAAGGTTCTCGATCCAGGCCCGCCCGGCGGTGTAGGCCATCACATAGAGGGCGAAAACGCGACCGCCACCGAGTCGGAACCGCCGGTCGACCCAGACGACCAGGGCCAGTGCACCGAGGTTCCACAGCGACTCGTAGAGGAACGTCGGATGGAATGTGGCGACGTCCTCATATCCCGGCGGTCGATGCCCAGGACCGATCTCCAGGCCCCAGGGAAGGCTGGTCGGGCGGCCGAAGAGCTCCTGGTTGAACCAGTTGCCCCATCGGCCAATCGCCTGGGCCAGCAGCAGTGCAGGGGCCAATGCGTCGGCCATGGGCAGCACGCTGATCCCCAGGCGGCGAGCCCCGATCGCGGCGCCGAGGAAGCCCCCGGCGATGCCGCCCCAGATCCCGAGTCCGCCATGCGAGATCTGCAGGGCCCCGACGGGGTCGTCAGGGAAGTAGAGCCTCCAGTCGGTCGCCACGTGATAGAGCCGGGCACCGACGAGACCGAAGGGCACCGCCCACAGGGCGAGGTCGCTGACCTGTCCGCGTCGGCCACCGCGAGCCACCCATCGGCGCTCCCCCAGCCAGATCGCGGCCAGCATGCCCGCGATGATGCACAAGGCATAGGCCCGGATCGGGATCGGACCGAGATGCCACACCCCCTGATCGGGACTGGGGATGGACAGCAGGGTCACCCGCCCACCTGTCGGCGTACGCCGAGGGCAAGATCCTCCACCAGCGCGCCGAGTCGGCGCAGCCCGGCGGGCCGGTCGGGGGCGTCGAGAAGGGCCCGAACGAAGGCCGAGCCCACGATCACGCCGTCGGCGTACTCCGCTACCTGGGCGGCCTGGGCGCCGTTGGAGACACCGAGCCCGACACCGACCGGGAGATCGGAGACGGCCCGGGTCCGGGCCACCAGGGGTCCGGCGAGGTCGGAGGTGCTCTCCCGCGCCCCGGTGACCCCCATGACCGCGGCAGCGTAGATGAAGCCCCGGCATGCCTGGGCGGTCATGGCGAGCCGCTCATCGGTGGAGGAGGGTGCGACCAGGAAGACCTTGTCGAGTCCGTGTGCATCGGCCGCGGCGATCCAGTGCTGGCCGAAGTCGGGGGTGATGTCGGGGGTGATCAGCCCGGCCCCGCCGGCGCTGGCCAGGTCGGCGGCGAACCGGTCGACTCCGTAGCGCTCCACCGGGTTCCAATAGGTCATCACCAGGGTGGGGACCCCGGTGGCTGCGACCGCCTCGACAGTGCGCAGCACATCGGTGGTCCTGATGCCCGCCTCGAGGGCCTGCTGGGCGGCCGCCTGGATCGTGGGACCGTCCATCACCGGGTCGGAGTAGGGCAACCCGATCTCGATCACGTCACAGCCCGACTCGACCAGGACGCGCAACGCATTGATGCCGCCAGGCACATCGGGGTAGCCAGCAGGGAGGTAGCCGACCAGGGCGGCGCGGCCCTCCTGGCGCGCCTGTTCGAAGGCGGTCGCCGTTGTGTTCGTCACGAGGCACCTCCCAGGCCGAACCACTCGATGGCGGTGCCCATGTCCTTGTCCCCTCGACCGGACAGGTTGACCAGGATCGTGGAGCCGGGCCGCCGCTCGGCCAGTCGCAGGGCCCCGGCCAGGGCGTGTGCGGACTCGACCGCGGGGATGATCCCTTCGGTGCGCGCGAGCAACGCCATGGCGTCCATGGCGTCGGCATCGGTGACCGCCTCATAGACCGCGCGTCCGGTCTTGGCCAGGTGGGCGTGCTGGGGGCCCACTCCGGGGTAGTCCAACCCGGCCGAGATCGAGTGAGACTCGATCGTCTGGCCGTCATCGTCCTGGAGCACATAGGTGCGCGCTCCGTGGAGTACGCCGGGGTCGCCGGCCACGATCGTGGCCGCATGCCGACCGGTCTCGACGCCGTCGCCGCCTGCCTCGAAACCGAAGATCTCCACGTCGGCGTCGTCGAGGAAGGCGGTGAAAAGCCCGATCGCATTGGACCCGCCGCCGACGCAGGCTGCGATCGTGTCCGGCAGCGCGCCGGTCAACTCCAGGCACTGAGCGCGGGCCTCGTCGCCGATCCCGCGGGTGAAGTCGCGCACCATGCTCGGGAACGGATGCGGGCCGGCGGCGGTGCCGAACAGGTAGGCGGTGTGATCGACGCTGGCCACCCAGTCGCGCAGCGCCTCGTTGATCGCGTCCTTGAGGGTGCGGGAGCCGGAGACGACCGGGATGACTTCGGCGCCGAGCAACTTCATGCGGGCCACGTTGAGGGCCTGACGCTCGGTGTCGACCTCACCCATGTAGACCACACAATCCAGACCGAAGTAGGCCGCCGCGGTCGCGCTGGCGACCCCGTGCTGTCCGGCTCCGGTTTCGGCGATGACCCGGGTCTTCCCCATGCGAGTGGTGAGCAGCGCCTGGCCGAGCACGTTACGGATCTTGTGGGCGCCGGTGTGGTTGAGGTCCTCGCGCTTGAGCAGGATGCGGGCTCCGGCCTGCTCGCTGAGCCGGGTGGCGTCGTAGAGGCGGCTGGGAGTGCCGGCGTAGTCGGCGCAGATGGTGTGGAAGGCCGTCACGAACTCAGGGTCGGCCATGGCAGCGCGCCAGGCGACATCGAGTTCGTCGAGGGCGGCAACGAGTGCCTCGGGCATGAACCGCCCACCGAAGTCTCCGAACCAGCCGTGCTCGTCGGCATCGAAGCCACTCATGTGTCCACTCCTCGCAGTCGGCGTACGCCGGCAACCGGATCACCGTCTTTGACCAAAGCTTCTCCGACCAGCACCACGTCGGCCCCCTCACGTCGGTAGCGGGCAGCGTCCTCTGGTCCGGAGATCCCGGACTCGGCCACCACCACGCGGTCCTTCGGGATGCCGCCGACCAGGTGCCCGAACATCTCCGGATGGACCTCGAGGGTCTTCAGGTCGCGAGCGTTGACCCCGATCAGCGGCGCACCGAGGTCGACGGCCCGCTGCGTCTCGGCTTCGTTGTGGACCTCGACCAGCACCGTCAACCCGAGGTCGGTCGCCTGGTGATGCAGGTCGGCCAGTTGGCCAGCCGAGAGCGCGGCCACGATGAGAAGCGCGAGATCGGCACCGGCTGCGCGGGCCTCCAGCAGTTGGTAGGGCGCGACGATGAAGTCCTTGCGCAGCAGAGGTGTGTCGACGGCGGCGCGCACCGCGACGAGGTCGTCCAGCGAACCGCCGAAACGGCGCTTCTCGGTGAGCACACTGATCGCGGCCGCTCCTCCCTCGGCGTACGCCCGGGCGAGGGCAGCCGGGTCGGCGATGTCGGCCAGGTCCCCCTTGCTGGGGCTGCGCCTCTTGACTTCAGCGATGACGCTGAGGCCTGCGCTGCGGAAGGCAGGCATGGGGTCTCGGGGCGGTTCCATGGCGGCGATCTCTTCGAGCAGAGCCGCGTCCGGCACCGTGCGCATGCGCTCGGCCATGTCCTCGCGGACGCCCGAGATGATCGCCTCGAGCACAGACATGGGGACACCTTCGATGTGGAGGACGCGGGATTCGGCGAGTCTAATGGTCTGAGTCGGGAGGTCTTGTCTGCGACCGAAGGCCGGTAGTGTCACGGACTGAAATCGGCGTCCACGCCAGGAAAGAGACCGAGACGTCCGGTGAAGGCGGACGCGGACTCGCCACGGCGGGCGTGATCGTGGGAGTCGTCGCCACCGTGTGGCATGTACTTGGCCTAGCTGGCTTTCGCACGTAGCGAAGCGGACCCACAGTGCGACCTAGGGCCGCAGCCACTCCAGCCCGGGGAGATTGCGGACCACCCAGAAGACCAGTCCCACCACGATCAGCACCTTCGACAGACGCAGCGCGCCTTGGTCGCTGAGCATTCTCGAACCCGACCAGGCACGCCGAAACGCGACCATCCACCAGCCCACAATCAACGGGATGGCGATGACGAACAGCACGTTGCTGGACAGCGCCGCGCCAAGATCTCCGTGAGTGAGGTCGTTGACCGCCCTCAAGCCCCCGCAGCCGGGGCAGTAGGTGCCGGTCAACGCAAGCCAGGGGCAGAACCCCCAACTGCCGGATACATGAGGGTCGCGGACGTGAAGTGCAAGGGTGGCAGCCGCTGTCAGCGCGGCGCCGATCACCAGTGGTCGGACCCGCTGAAGCCGTGAAGCCGGGTGGACCAGCAGTGCCATCAGTGGCTCGCGCCGTGACCCATCTTCGACATGACCGCTCCCACGAGGAGACCCAGCGGCACGAAGGCAGCGCCGATCCACGTCGTGACACTGGAGAACGTCATCATGCCGATGCTGACGATCAGCACGCCGAGGAACATCACCCCGACCGTGGCCCATGCCGCCCACGTGTTGCCGTGGTGTCCATCCATCGCCATGTCCGACTCCTCAGATGAGCAGGGTGCACGCCAGCGGTGGCATGCGGTGCTGCTCGCATACTAGTGCCCACTCAGGCTGTTGGGTCCGCACCCTCGTCAAGTGCCTGCCACCAATCCCTGGACGAGTTTCCCGCCTCGCCGGGCGCCTGTGCGGGGCCGTCGTACCGCCGCCCCATGGCCGGCCAGGTGTGTGCTCGGGCCGCAGCCATCGTCCCCGCCGCCGAGACGACTATGGCGGCGCCGATCGTCACCCAGTACCACGCCGTCCAGGTGTACGCCGTCACGCCCAGGGCACGGGCTTGGGTGTGGAGTTCGCCCCTGCCGAGCAGGGCCACTGCGCCGACGCCGAGCCCGCTGACCGCGGCGAGGAGTCCGAGCAGTCGCCGTGTCCGGCCACGGGTCAACAACAAGACGCCCCAAGCCGCCAGGGCAACCAGCGCGAGGGCGTTGGCAAGCGGCAGTTCGGGGCGCACCGCCACGGGCGAGGACGGGCCAGCCACGTTGAGCCAAGGCTTGGCCGAGGCGACGGCCGCGAGGCCGGTCGCGGCCAGTCCGCCGAGGATCACCAGCGACGGGCGCATCAGGTCGCGGTGTTGGCGTAGATGAGGCCTTCGTCGAAACAGGTGCGCGCGCCGGTGTGGCAGGCCACTCCGACCTGGTCGACCACCACGAGCAGCGTGTCGGCGTCGCAGTCCAGGCGGATTTCTCGCACCCACTGGTGGTTGCCGGAGGTGTCGCCTTTGACCCACACCTCCCGCCGTGACCGACTCCAGTAGGTGGCCCGACCGGTCGCGATCGTCTGGGACAACGATTCCGCGTTCATCCAGGCCAGCATCAGCACCTCACGAGTGTCGTGCTGCTGAACCACCGCGGCCACCAAGCCATCGGCGTTGGTGGAAAGCCGTTCGAGCACGGCAGCAGGCACAGTGGCGGAATCGGTCACCTGAGGATTATGACGCGCTCACGAGGCCGAGCGTTGCGCCTCCCACGAGGCGTACAACCGGGCGTAGACCCCGCCCTGGCCGACAAGGTCGCCGTGGCGCCCGCGCTGGACCACCTCTCCACGGTCGAACACGATCACCTCGTCAGCGGCCTCGGCTGTCGACATCCGGTGCGCGATCGTCACGGACGTGCGCCCACGCATGAGCGACTCCAGGGCCCGCCCGATGCGCATTTCCAGTTCGGGGTCGACCGCACTGGTCGCCTCGTCGAGGACCAACAGGTCGGGCGCGGCGATATGGGCCCGCAACAGGGCGACCAACTGCCGCTCACCGGTGCTCAGTGACTCACCGCGCTGGCCCACCTTGGTGTCCAGACCATCGGGGAGGCCGTCGAGCCAGTCCCCCAAGCCGAGTTCGCCTGCAGCCGCCACGACATCGGCAGCAGTCGCGTCCAACTTGCCGTAGCGCACATTGGCCAGCAGCGTGTCGTCGAACAGGAAACCCTCTTGAGGCACGAGCACCACCCGCCGCCGAAGGCACTCGTGGGTCACCTGGCGCACATCGACGCCGTCGAGACAGACCGTGCCCGAGACCGGGTCCATCAGCCGGGTCAACAGTTTGGCGAAGGTGGTCTTGCCCGAGCCGGTCTCCCCCACCACTGCCACCCGTGATCCGGCCGCGATCTTCTCGGTGACTCCGTGGAGCACGGTCGGCCCGGTGGGGTAGGCGAAATCGACATCCACGAAGGCCACATCGAGAGGGCCAGCCGGGAGGTCCACCCCCTCGGGTCCGGCGTCGACCAGGTCGGCAGGGGTTTCGAGGATGCCCAGGACCCGTCGCCACCCGGCCAGGGCGTTCTGGGCGTCGGTGAGCACCTGCGTGCCCATCTGGACCGGCCCGACGAACAAGCTGACCAAGAAGGCGAAGGCCAGGACCTGCCCTGCGGTGATCTGGTCGGCGAAGCCGAGCCAGATGCCCACGGCGATGACTCCGGCGTTGGCCAATCCGGCGGAGATGCCGCCCAGCGAGAACGAGAACGCGGTCAGGGATTGGGCACTGATCTGGGACTTCTCCCAGGCCGCGATGGTCGCGTCGATCCGCCCTTGGGTGCGCTTCTCGATGGCGTGGGTGCGGACCACAGCGGCCCCCACGACCGGCTCTGAGATGGCCGAGAGCATCACGCCGATCTGGCGCCTGACCTCGGCGTACGCCGCGGTCAGGCGGCGCTGGAAGTACCTGAGGCTGATGAACAGCGGTGCAAAACAGAGCCAGACCACGATGGTCAGCTGCCAGCTGTACACCAGCATCACCAGGGTCGCGACCAGCAACTGGCCGACGCTGATCACCCCGATCATGCCGCCGAAGACCAGGAACTGACTGACCTGGTCGACGTCGCTGGTCACCCGGCTCACCAGCGCTCCGCGACGCTCGGTGTTCTGGGTCAGCACCGGCAGGTCGTGGACGTGACGGAATGCCTTGGTGCGCAAGGTGGCCAGCCCGGACTCAGCAGCCACGAAGAGCCTCGACGTCATGAGGTACGACGACGCAGCGGTGAGCACGATGGCCGCTGCAGAGGCCAAGCCCATGAGGGTCACGAAACCGACATCGACGCCCTGGGGGCCATGGAGCCCACGGTCGAGCGTCTGTTGGACCGCGATCGGCACGACGACCCGCCCGGCCGTGCCGAGCAGCGCGAAGAACGCGGTCAGGCCGAGTCCGCGACGCAACTCCGGTGAGTGGGAGAAGCCGATGCGCATGGTCTGCAGTGCGGTGAGTTCGGCGCCGTCGAGAAGTTGGCTCATCGAGCCGCCTCCTCAACCGGGTCGGCGCTCTCGTAAGCGTTGACCAGCCGGGCGTAGTCAGGGTTGCGGGCGAGAAGGTCCTCATGGGTGCCGCGGTCGGTGATCTGCCCGTCGTCGAGGTAGAGCACCTCGTCGGCCAGCCCGATCGTGGCCTTGCGGTAGGCCACCACCACCACCGTGCCCGATCCGGAGGCGGCCCGCATCGCTGCCAGGATCCGCGCCTCGACGTCGGGGTCGACGGCCGAGGTGGAGTCGTCCATGATCAGCAGCCTGGGTCGGCGTACCAGCGCTCGCGCGAGCGAGAGGCGCTGCCGTTGACCACCGGAAAGAGTGGTGCCGCGCTCCCCCAGTTGGGCATCGAGCCCGCCCGGCAGTGCGCTGACGAACTCATCGGCCTGCGCGGTGCGCAGGGCTCGCCACACCTCGGCGTCGCCGATGTCTTCGCCGAGGGTGACGTTGCCGCGCACGGTGTCGTCGAAGAGGAACGCGGTCTGGGGTACCAGCGCGGCATGCTTGGCCAACACCCCGGGCGCCAACTCGCGCACGTCGACCCCGTCGATGGTGATCGCCCCGGCGTCGGGGTCGACCAAACGCATCAACAGGGTGGTCAGGGTGCTCTTGCCTGACGCCGTGGAACCGACCAGTGCCACCGTGCGACCTGGGGACACGTCGAGGTCGAGAGCGCGCAGCACGGACCCGCCGTGGGGGTAGGCGAACCAGATTCCCTGAGCCCGTAGGTGTGCGCCGTCGTCGGTCACGGGGAGGTCGTGATCACCCACCGCCATGGTCGAGGTTTCGTCGAGCACCGTGCGCACTCGGGCTTCTCCGACCACGCTGCGCGGGAGTTCGCCCACCACCCACCCGATCGAGCGGATCGGGAACCCGACGATGGTGAGGAGGTAGGCGACGGTCACCAGGTCGCCGGTGGCGGCCTGGCCCGAGCGGATGCGCCACACGCCAACCGCAAGTACGGCCAGAACGGCGAGGTTGGGCAGGGCCTCTTGCACCGGGTCGAACAGGGCGCGCAGTCGACCGGCCTTGATGCCGAGGTCGCGCAGTTTGGCGGCCTTGTCGTGGAAGCGCTGGGTCTCCTCGCTCTCCCGGCCCAAGGTCTTGATCACCATGGCCCCGTCGAACGACTCGTGCGCCACTTCGCTCAGTTCGGCGCGCACCGCCTGAATGCGGGTGAAGACCGGTGAGGAGACGCGCTGGTAGACCACGTTGGCGAGAACCACGAGCGGGAACACCAGCAACCCCACCCCGCCCATCACCAGATCGGTGAGCAGCATCTGGACGACCGCGACCACCATCATCGCGATCGTGCCCACGGCCATCGGCAGCGGCATGATCGGTGCCCACACCGCCTCCACGTCGGCATTGGCATTGGAGAGCAACTGCCCGGTGGGGTGCTGGTGGTGCCAGGCCATCGGCAGGCGGAGGTATTGCCGTGTCACTTCCCGTCGGTACGCCGACTGGAGGCGGAACGCCATGATCCCCCCGCCCATGCGCCTCCCGATGATCCCCAGAGCGCGCAGGAGCGCCAGCCCCACGAACAAGGCCACCACCAGGATCAGGATCGAGGGGCGGATCGTGCCGTCACGGAAGGCGGGGACGAGCGCGTGATCGGTGGCCCACCCGAGCACCCAGGCGTCCGCGACCGTCAGCGCCCCGAAGATGAGGGCACCGGTGGTGGCGATCGTGAACATCCACGGCTGACGCACGATGCCGTGACCGATGATGCGCAGGCCCTGGCGCAGAGTCGCCTCGCGGGCGCCGCCAAGGGTGTCTGTGGTCACGAAGGATCAACCTACGGTGTGGCACCTACCGGATCGAGCGCACCTAACCCGGAGAACGTCCAGCGCGAGGACGCGGAAATCACGTGGCGAGTTGCGTCAGTAGACGCTGACGTGCACGTGGTCGTAGTGGTTGGCCGTCGCCGAACCACGGCTGGACATGTACCTCCACCCTTCGCCGGCACGGACAGGAGTCCAGATGTGCTGGCGCCAGATGACGTCGTACAGATGCAACTCGGCCGCGTGGGCGCGGAGGAACTCAGCGATCTGGGTACCCAGTTGCGGATCGGAGGTCATGATGTCGATGGCCCGACCGGTGACATGTTCCCCGTGGCCGTCCCGACCGCCGTAGCTGGTGATCTGGGGGAAGTTGTTGCATACGGCTCGGTGCACGCGGATGGCGTTGGCGGTCAGACCGCTCTCGACCCCCGAGGTGGCGCACGGCTTCATCGACAGACCCAGGGAACCAGGGTCGGCGGTTGCCTTGTCGGCAAGGTAGGAGGCGGTGACCCAGTAGAACTCGCCATCGACCTGCACCTCGGCGTAGTCCCCCTGACGTTGACCGGTGGCCGTGACCTTGTCGCCATCGGCGATCGTGCCGTCGACCTCTGCGTCGCTGGCAGGGGTCAGCCGCAGATCCAACTCGGCGGTGGCGAACTTGATATCGGCGATCCGCACCCCGCGGGAGCCTAGTTTGAGGTTGGCCGTCAGCGGTCTGGCACCCGAACGAGACACGGCTTGCTCACGCGCTGCGATGACGTCCTGGGCGTCGGCCTGTGACCTCGCCGACGTGGAGATCGAGGTGTTGGCGTCGGCGGCCAGCACCGTGACCGAACCTCCGGTCACGACTCCGACACCGACCGCCCCTGCAGTCACCACAGGCGCTGCCAAAGAGGCGGCGCGGAGGACTGTGTTCGCGGGTTTGTCGAGCTTGTGACTTGCGCGATGACGACCTTGTGACACGCGGTCGGATCCAATCGTTGGGGTCAGGGCTGCCGACCAGACAACCAAGATCTGCCCGTTCTGTGCAAATTAAGACCGACTTTGGTGAGACAAACCTGTGATCGCCACGTGATCAAACCGTTATCTGTCTGGACCAGTAGGCCTTCGGGTCAGCCTCCGGAGACCTCATGCGGGTCTTCGGCCAGGTGGAGGTCGCCGCCGTCGGTGTCGTGGAGCCATCCCTCAGGCAGCGCCACCGAGCGGCGCGGCCCGCCCTGCCGACCGCGCGGGGTGCCCAACTCCGAGCGCGGGAACATCTGAGCCGGATCGAGCCGACCGAGGAGGTCGTCGAGTTCGGCCAGTGTCGTGATCAGCGCCAACGCGTGCCGCAACGGACCGCCGACACCGAACCCCTTGAGGTACCAACTCACGTGTTTGCGGAACTCCTTGCAGGCCCGCTCCTCGCCCATGTGAAGGGCCAGGAGTTCGGCGTGGCGGCGCATCATGGCGGCTACCTCACCCAATGTGGGCAGCGTCGCCACCGGTTCTCCGGCGAAGGCCGCGGCCAGGTCGCGAAACAGCCACGGGCGACCCAGACAACCCCGACCCACGACCACACCGGCCGCCCCGGTGTGTCGCATCATGTCCAACGCGTCCTGCGCCTCCCAGATGTCGCCGTTGCCCAGCACCGGGATGTCGACGGTCTGCACCAACTGGGCGATCGCATCCCAATCGGCGGTTCCGCTGTATCCCTGGATCGCGGTGCGACCGTGCAGCGCGATGGCGGCAGCGCCGGCCTCCTGTGCGATCCGACCGGCATCGAGGAAGGTGAGGTGGTCGGGGTCGATCCCCATGCGGGTCTTGATCGTGACCGGAACCCCGTAGCGACCGGCAGCGGTCACCGCGGCATCGACGATCCGGGCCAGCAGACCGCGCTTCCACGGCAAGGCGGCCCCGCCCCCCTTCCGGGTCACCTTGGGCACCGGACACCCGAAGTTGAGGTCCACGTGCGCCACGGAGTAGTCCTCGCACAAGATTCGGGTCGCCGCGCCGACGTACGCCGGGTCGGTGCCGTACAACTGAACCGACCTGGTCGCCTCCAGTTCGTCGAAGGCAAGCATCGCCTTGGTCGTGGCATCACCCTCGACCAGCCCGCGACTGGTGATCATCTCGCAGACGTAGAGGCCGGCCCCCTGCTCGGCGCACAGGCGGCGATAGGCGGCGTTGGTGATCCCGGCCATGGGAGCCAGCACCACCGGAGGGTCCACGGTCAGCGACCCCCAGCTCAGCGCGGGATAGAGCGCGCTTGCCATGGCCTCAGCAGCCGAGCAGGCGCTGGGCCATCCAGCCCTGAACCTGATCCAGCGCGATCCGCTCCTGAGACATCGAGTCGCGCTCTCGCACGGTGACCGCGTGGTCATCGAGGGTGTCGAAGTCGACGGTCAGACAGAACGGTGTGCCGATCTCGTCCTGCCGGCGGTACCGCCGACCGATCGCCCCCGAGTCGTCGAACTCGACGTTCCAAGACTGCCGCAACTGGGCGGCAAGGTCCTTGGCCTTGGGGGTCAGGTCGGCGTTGCGGCTCAGCGGCAAGACGGCGGCCTTGATCGGAGCCAAGCGCGGGTCCAGTCGCAACACGGTCCGCTTGTCGACACCGCCCTTGGTGTTGGGGGCCTCGTCCTCGGTATAGGCGTCGATCAGGAACGCCATCAGTGATCGGGTCAGACCCGCTGCGGGTTCGATGACATAGGGCACGTAACGCTCGTTGGCAGCCTGGTCGAAGTAGCTGAGGTCTTGGCCGGAGAAGGTCGAGTGCTGTTTGAGGTCGAAGTCGGTCCGGTTGGCGATGCCCTCCAACTCCTCGAAGTCACGCCCGGAGAATCCGAAGCGGTACTCGATGTCGACGGTGCGCTTGGAGTAGTGCGACAACTTCTCCTGCTCGTGCTCGTAGTGACGCAGGTTCGCCGGGTCGATGCCGAGGTCGACGTACCACTGGGTGCGGGCGTCGATCCAGTACTGGTGCCATTCCTCGTCCTCGCCGGGCTTGACGAAGAACTCCATCTCCATCTGCTCGAACTCGCGGGTGCGGAAGATGAAGTTGCCCGGGGTGATCTCGTTGCGGAAGCTCTTGCCGATCTGGGCGATCCCGAACGGTGGCTTCTTGCGGGTGGCGGTCACCACGTTGGCGAAGTTGACGAAGATGCCCTGAGCGGTCTCGGGTCGCAGGTAGTGCAGCCCGGTCTCGTCGTCGACCACACCCAGGTAGGTCTTGAGCATCATCTGGAAGTTGCGCGGCTCGGTCCATTGGCCACGGTTGCCGCAGTTGGGGCAGGCCAGGGTGGCCAGTTCGATCTCGTCGGGACTCTCCGGGGCATCCGCCTTGCCCTGGACCTTGTCGAAGGCGGCCTCTTGCATGTGGTCGACGCGGAACCGCTTGTGGCATGACAGGCACTCGGTGAGCGGGTCGGTGAAGGTCTCGAGGTGACCGGAGGCCTCCCACGTGCGGGTCGGCAAGATGATGCTGGAGTCCAGCCCGACGACGTCGTCGCGGCTGGTGACCATCGAGCGCCACCACTGGCGTTTGATGTTCTCCTTCAGCTCCACCCCGAGGGGGCCGTAGTCCCACGCCGAGCGGGTGCCGCCATAGATCTCGCCAGCCGGGAAGACCAGTCCCCGACGCTTCGCCAAAGAGACGACGTTGTCGAGCGTGGACGCTGGCTTCTTCACGGGGGCACTCCTTATGGGCGGTCACCGGCTGGCTTGTCGGCGCGGACCTCCAAGGGTAGTGCCTGAACCGGAGCGCTCCCGCCTCAGCCAAGGTCGCGGGCGCCGGGCCGGTTCAACTCCCCGTCGGTGGTTTCGAAAGCGGTGGGCTCGTCGATGGCCCGGCTCAACAGAGGCACCGCGTGCAGCTTGACGTCGTACGCCGACAGGGACCTGCGGTAGCTGCCGACATCGACCCACCGGGTCACCATCGCCCACAGCGTCGGATCGTCCACATTGCGCCCCAGATCGCCGCCGAGGCATCCCGGGCGGGCCATCAGGATCTCCAGGGCTCGCTGGGCATCATCGACGAAGCCGTGGTCGGTCGAAGGAACGCGGAACCGGATCACCACCAACACGGCGACGACGCTACCCGTTGGAACCACCACCAATTGACAATGATTCTCACTTTCATCACAATCGCGCCATGGTGAAGCATCTGGCTCTGGTGTTGGTCCTCGCTGCCGCGACCGCCGGTTGCGGGCCGCAGAGCGCCGGCAAGCCGGTGATCGCCGCCTCGTTCTACCCCCTGGCCTGGATCGCCCAGCAGGTGGCAGGGGACCGCGCCAAGGTCGTCAACCTGACCTCGCCCGGAACCGAGCCCCACGACCTGGAACTCACCGTCTCCCAGACCGCCACCGTGACCAACGCCAGGGTAGTCTTCTACGAGGCTGGGCTTCAGCCCAGCGTCGACGCGGCCGTCGAGAACACCACCGGCAAGGTGGCCGAGGTGTCCGCCTTCGTCGGCCTCCTCCCGGCCGCCCGCGGCAAGGGGACCGACCCTCACGTGTGGCTCGACCCCACCCAGATGTCCAAGATCGCCAACGGCTTCACTGCGACGCTGATCGCGGCCGACCCCGACGGCGAGGAGACCTACCGCTCCGGCTTGGCCGTGCTCCAACGTCAACTGGCCCAACTTGACC
This sequence comes from uncultured Marmoricola sp., assembly GCA_937868075.1. Lineage (GTDB taxonomy): Bacteria > Actinomycetota > Actinomycetes > Propionibacteriales > Nocardioidaceae > Marmoricola. The sequence continues at coordinate 44,852 of CALMLL010000128.1, forward strand.
GCGAATGGCAGCGCGGCCTGTCCACGTGCACGACCCGGACCGTGATCGTCAGCCACGACGCGTTCGAGTACCTCGGCCGCCGCTACGACCTGACCATCGTGCCGATCGCCGGGGTCTCCCCCGACGCCGAGCCCTCCGCCCAGCAACTGGCCAAGGTCAAGCAGATCGCCCAGGACGCCAAGGTCACCACGATCTTCACCGAACCGTTGGTGAGTTCGGCGCTCGCCGACACCCTCGCCAAGGACCTCGGCGTGACCACCCAGGTCCTCACCCCGATCGAGAACGAGCCCGGCGGGGAAGCCGACTACCTCAGCCTCATGCGCGGCAACCTCGCCCTTCTCCGGACGGCGAACGGCTGCTCATGAGTGTCATCGACATCCGCGACGCGGGCGTCACCATCGCGGGCCGCCCGATCGTGCGCCACCTCAACGTGCGCGTAGAGCCCGGTGAAGTGGTCGCCGTCTTGGGTGAGAACGGCTCAGGCAAGTCCACCCTGGTCAAGGCGCTGCTGGGTCTGATCCCGATCTCCTCGGGGCACATCGCGTTGTTCGAGTGCGATCTCGCCGACTTCGATCAGTGGGCGCGCATCGGCTATGTGCCACAACGCCAAGCCGCCGCCGGCGGGGTGCCGGCCACCGTCTGGGAAGTGGTCGCGTCGGGCCGGCTCTCGCGACGGGGCCTGTTGCGGCCACTGGGTCGCTCCGGCGCCCGCGCGATCAGCCGCGCCCTGGCCACCGTCGATCTCTCCGAGCGTGCCCGCGACCGCTTCGACACCCTCTCCGGAGGGCAGCAACAACGCGCCTTGATCGCCCGGGCACTGGCCTCCGAACCGGAACTGCTGGTTCTCGACGAGCCCAATGCCGGAGTCGACACCGCCAACCAGGACGCGCTCGCCGAGAGCATCAGCCGACTGGTCGAAGAGGGCGCCACGGTCGTCGTCGTACTCCACGAGTTGGGGCCGCTTGCTCCACTGATCACCCGCACCGTGGTGATCCACGACGGGATCATCGGGTACGACGGCCCACCCCTCGGAAGCGACCCCGATGGCCACGTCACTAGCGGTCACCACCATCACGCGATGGCGGCGACCCCCCGACCGGTGCCGCCACTACAGGCCCCGCTGGATGGGCGCACGCCATGATCGACGTGTTCGCCCTCCCCTTCATGCAGGTGGCCCTCGTGGCGGCGTTCGTCACCGGCCTGGCGGCTCCATCGGTAGGCACCTACCTCGTCCAGCGCCGCCTCTCTCTCATGGGCGACGGCATCGGACACGTCGCGGTCACCGGAGTGGCACTCGGCCTGGTCACCGGCACCTCGCCGATGCTGACTGCGATCGCGATCGCCGTGGTCGGGGCGCTGGCGATCGAACTCATCCGTGCCACCGGCCGCGCCAGTGGTGACGTCGCCCTCGCGCTGCTCTTCTACGGCGGCATCGCCGGAGGCCTGGTTCTGGCCAGCAGAGACGGCAACGGCACCGCCTCGCTGCAGCGCTACCTCTTCGGCTCGATCCTGACGATCTCCACAGCCGACCTCTACCTCACGATCGGCTTGGCCGCAGTGGTGATCGCGGCCTCGGTGCTGTTGCTTCCACAACTGTTCGCGGTGACCAACGACGAGGATTACGCCCGCACCACCGGCATCGCGGTGCGTGCCTACGGGATCTTGATCGCAGTCTTGGCAGCGGTGACCGTGAGCGTCGCCATGCGCACGGTGGGCCTGTTGCTGGTCAGCGCGCTGATGGTGATCCCGGTGGCCACCGCTCAACAGTTCACCAAGGGTTTCCGATCCACGATGCTGGCGGCCATGGCCATCGGTGCCGCCGCCGCGGTCACCGGCGTGGCCGCATCGGCCTTCATCGATGCCCCCCCGGGAGCGATGATCGTGCTCCTGTGTCTGGCGGGATTCCTGATCGCCGCCCCGATCGGGTTGGTGCGTGCCAGACGCTTGCGGGCCCGCCGTCCCTTCCCGGCCCCAGTCGCACCAACGGGCCATCTCCCCAGCCATGACCACGACCATGTCGACCACCACCATGGTCCCAATTGCGGACACATCGCCATCGAGCACGGCGACCACGTCGACTATGTGCACGACGGCCACCGTCACGCCGTACACGGGGGGCACTATGACGAACACTGACCACCTCGAGACATTGCCTCGCCCTACTCGCCAGCGTCGAGCCATCGCTGCCGTGCTCGACCAGGCCGATGACTTCCGCAGCGCCCAGGAGATCCACGAGGTCCTGCGCGCCGGCGGGGATTCGGTGGGGTTGTCGACGGTGTACCGCACCCTCCAGGCCATGGCCGACGCGGGTCAGATCGACGTGCTGCGCAGCGAGGCCGGGGAGTCGGTCTACCGACGCTGCTCCACCACCCACCATCACCACCTCGTCTGTCGATCCTGCGGGGCCACCGTGGAGATCGAAGGGCCGGCCGTGGAGTCGTGGACCCGCTCTATGGCCGCCCACCACGGCTACCGCGACATCGCGCACACCTTGGAGATCTTCGGCACCTGCGCCTCGTGCTGAGTCGACCCCGATAGAGTCGCCACCGTGCCCCGACCGCCCTCGCCGCACCCTTCGGGAGCGTTGCCCCCTGTGTTGCCGGCCGACCTGATCCCGCGCCACGTCGCCATCGTCATGGACGGCAACGGTCGGTGGGCCAAGCAGCGCGGGCTCCCCCGCACCGCCGGGCACGAACGTGGCGAGCACTCCCTCTTCGACGTCGTCGAGGGCGCCATCCAGATCGGGGTCAAGGCGATCTCGGCCTATGCGTTCTCGACCGAGAACTGGTCTCGCTCCCCTGCGGAGGTGAAGTTCCTGATGGGCTTCAACCGCGATGTGATCCGCCGTCGGCGCGACGAGATGAACGAGCTGGGAGTTCGAGTGCGCTGGGCCGGACGCGCGCCTCGACTCTGGCGGTCGGTGATCAACGAACTCAAGATCGCCGAGGAGATGACTGGCAACAACGACGTCCTCACGCTGACCATGTGCGTCAACTACGGCGGCCGAGCCGAACTCGCCGACGCGGCAGCACGTATGGGTCGAGATGTCCATGACGGGCGACTCAACCCGGATCGCATCACCGAGGCGACGTTCGCCCGATACCTCTACGTGCCCGAGCTCCCCGACGCCGACATGATCTGGCGCACCTCGGGGGAACAGCGCCTGTCCAACTTCATGCTCTGGCAGGCCGCCTATTCGGAGATGGTCTTCACGGACGTGTTGTGGCCCGACGTGGATCGGCGCGACCTCTGGCAGGCCATCACGACGTACGCCGAACGGGATCGCCGCTACGGATCTGCCTGACGTCGGCACGTCGCCGCGACAACCCTCAACCACGGGTCTAGGGTCCGGGGAAACAATCGACACACGATCAGGAGCTCGATGTGGCCCCCCGGCCTCACTTCCCCCGAGCCTCCCGACGGAGGTTCGCCGCGCGCGCGCTCGCGCTCGCCTGGCTGATCCTGCTCGGGTCGATGACCCCTGCGAGCGCACAGCGGGTGGACCCGGGCAACGTCGATGAGCTACGCCAGGCCACCAAGGCGTGGCAGATCTGTCGAGTGGAGCGACGGCCGTTGGTGCACCGGGCCACCGCCGCGGACAAGACCGCTCGTCGTGCCGAGCGCCTGCTGACTCGCGCCACCCGCGACGTCTCCGACCAGCGGGCCACCTACCACGACTTGATCGCTGCGGCGAAGGCGGCCAAGAAGGCCAGCAAGGCAGCCACCGACCCGGTGATCAAGGAGAAGCTGGCCAAACTGGCGATCCGCAAACTCGCTGCCGCCGACAAGGCGGCCGCCCATCTCGAGGTGTTGATCAAGCGGCAGAGCCGGGCAGGTGATGCCGAAGCGATTGCGGTTCGAGCGGCCAAGATCGCTCAGCGCGCGCTGGCGGCCAAGCCCTGCCCCAAGCCGGTGTGGAGCCCGACGAACTTCACCGCGTTCAACTACCCCAAAGCACCACGCAAGGCGACCAGGACCACGATCCGCTTCGGGGTGTTGAGCGCCATCGAGAACTCCCCTCCCGGGTCTTCCATCCGGATCGCGGTCTACAGCTTCGTCGACCCCGGGATCACTCACGCGCTCTTGAAGGCACACCGCCGCGGGGTCAGCGTGCAGGTCATCGCCTCGCGCAATGAACTGACCGCAGCCTCGCGCTCGTGGCGCAAACTGCGCCGGGCCCTGGGTCAGAAGCTGCTCCCCGACTCGGCAAGGGCACTCGCCGGCAAGGGCGCCAAGGCGGCCAAGGCGGAGGCCGCCGCACGAGCCAGTTGGGCTCGAGAATGCGTGCGCTCATGCCGCGGCTACGGTGGCTATCTCCATTCCAAGATCTATCTCTTCTCGCACGTCGGGCACACCCGCTGGGTCACCATGCTCAGTTCGGCCAACCTGACCACGTTCGCGATCGCCGCACAGTGGAACCACGTGGACACCGTGATCGGTCAGTCGACATATGAGGAGATGGCCAGGGTCTTCGCCGAGATGGTGCCCGACCAACCCCTCGAACAACCGTTCCGGCGCTTCCACACCCGCGAGGTCAGCGGCCTGGTGTTCCCCCGTCCTGGAACCACGGTCAAGGACGATCCGATGGTGCCCATCCTGGATCGGATCGAGTGCGCGGCCCCCGCCGGCAGTGGGGTCCTCGACGAGGTCAAGCCGAAGCGCCTCAAGCCGAGCAAGACCGACGCCGCCAAGCCGGCTCAGCCCACCAAGACCGTGCGCCGCACGGTGATCCGGATCTCGATGTATGCGTGGTTCGACCCACGCGGCATCCAATTGGCCCAACTGGTGCGCCGAAAGTGGGAGGAGGGCTGCGACGTCAAGATCGTCACCGGCATCACCAACCGACTGGTTCGCACCGCCCTGCGACACCGTGGCGGCCGGGGTCCGATCCCGATGCGAGTGCTGCACCGAGAGGACTACACCGGGCGCAGCCTGTTCTACGACCACAGCAAGTACGTCGCGATCAACGGCGGATACGCCGGGCGAGGTCAACAACTGGTCTGGACCGGCTCGATGAACTTCACCGCGTTCGGCTTCTCCAACGATGAGATCGTGCTGCGTGTCGACGGCCGCCGCGTTTTCAACGACTACGCCCGCAACTTCGCTCGGGTCTGGTCCTCTCCGCTGACCAAACTGCCCAAGCCGCTGCGGAACTGACATCGCTTCGAACTAAGTCGTCCCGAAGTCACCGGCGGCGGAGTCGGGCAGTAGATTGCCCGCCATGAGCGTGGTCTCTGAACGCATCGGGCAGTTCTTCGTCGAGGGCAACCGCCTCGAGTTCACCGAGTACGGCGGCGGCGAACGCCACGTGGTCTTGCTGCACGGACAGATGATTCCCCGCCGCATGCACCACCACGTCGCCCGGTCGCTGGCCGAGGCAGGCAACCACGTCATCACTCTCGATCTCCTCGGTCACGGCCGCAGCGACCGCCCCGCCGACCCTGCCGCCTACTCCATGACCGCCTTCGCGACCCAGGTCGTGGCCCTGCTCGATCATCTCGGCATCGATCAGGCGGTCGTGGGCGGCACCTCCCTGGGCGCGAACGTCTCCCTGGAGTGCGCAGTGCTTGCGCCTGACCGGGTGCGCGGCCTGCTCGTGGAGATGCCGGTGCTGGAGAACGCCCTGCACGCGGGCATCGTGGCCTTCGTCCCGGTGATGTTCGCGGCTCGCTACCTGCCGTTCACGGTGCGACTGGCCCGCGCCCTCACCCGACCGGTCCCCCGCGGGCTGGTTCCCTTCTGGGCCGGGGTGGTCCTGGACACCTTCGACCAGCAACCCGAAGCCGTGGCCGCCATGCTCCATGGGGTCATCTTCGGGCGGATCGCCCCGCCTGCCCGCCAGCGCTGCGTGATCTCGGTGCCGGCCCTGGTCATCGGCCACGCTCGCGACGTCGTACACCCTCTGGCGGACGCCCAGATGCTGGCCGAGGAACTGCCCCACGCCACCTTCGTGACCGCCTCCAGCCCCCTGGAGTGGCGAATGACTCCCGATCGACTCACTGAGGCCGCAGTGGACTTCATCGACCTGTGCTGGGCCGAACGGGTGCGGCCGGCCAGTGGGCGCGTGCGACGCCGCTGACCGAGTCGGTCCGGGCACAATAGGGCGGTGCCCGTCTACCGCGATGAAGCGATCGTGCTGCGCACGCGCAAACTCGCCGAGGCCGACCGCATCATCACGTTGTTGACTCGCGAGCACGGCATCGTGCGCGCCGTGGCCCGTGGCGTGCGGCGGACGACCTCGAAGTTCGGCTGCCGTCTTGAGCCGTTCAGCCATGTCGATCTTCAGTTGGCGGTGGGTCGCAACCTCGACACGATCACCCAGGCGGTCTCGCGCGACGCGTTCGGCGCGGTGATCAGCGCCGACTACGACACCTACACCGCCGCTTCGGTGATGTTGGAGACCGCCGAGCGCCTCGTCGCCGAGGAGCGCGAGCCGTCGGTGCAGCAGTACTTGTTACTCGTGGGCGCCCTGCGGGCGATGACCAGCGGGGAGCGCCGTCCGGCCGACGTCTTGGACTCTTTCCTGTTGCGCTCGCTCTCGGTCGCCGGGTATGCCCCCTCGTTCGATGCCTGCGCTCGCTGCGGGCTCGAGGGACCGCACCGTGCGTTCAACCCCGCCCACGGCGGCATGTTGTGCACCCAATGTCGTCTCCCGGGGTCAGCGGCTCCGGCTCCGGCCACGGTGGCGGCACTGGGGGCACTCCTCAGCGGCGACTGGACCGTGGTGGACGCAGTCTGCGCATCCGACCCCAGGGCACGTCGTGAGGCCGGAACACTGGTAGCGGCCTATACCAGTTGGCACCTGGAGCGGGCGTTGCGTTCGTGGGCCTACGTCGCGCGCTGACCTGCGGGGATAGGTGCGGCAAACCCTGAAAGCCAGATATCGCACCACTCGGACCGAACTATCGAGCCCTTATCGGGCGCGGTTGATGGCAGAGACGACCGCCTTCAACGACGCCGTGACGATGTTGGCGTCAAGGCCGACTCCCCACAACACCGTCGAGTCTCCCCGGCCGTTGACGACCGCGCACTCGACGTACGCCGCCGCGATCGCGTCCCCACCCGAGGACAAGGCGTGCTCGGAGTAGTCGAGCACCCGCACGTCGCACTGCAACTCCGCCAGGGAGTTGATCGCATCGCAGAACGCCGCGATCGGCCCGTTGCCCTCCCCTTCCAGGACCCGTGGCTCACCGTCGAGATAGATCTTGACCGTCAGCGCGTCCCTAGCTCCGGCAGCCGAGGAGGTGTGCACTGAGTTGAGTTGCAACGGCGAGGTCCGCTCGAGGTACTCCTGGGAGAAAGCCGTCCAGATCGCGTCGGCGGACATTTCGCCGCCCTCGTCGTCGGTGTGGTGTTGGACCACCCGGGAGAACTCGATCTGGAGACGTCGAGGCAGGTCCAACTTGTGGTCGGCCTTCATGATGTAGGCGACCCCACCCTTGCCGGACTGGCTGTTGACCCGAATGACTGCTTCGTAGCTTCGACCGACATCCTTGGGGTCGATCGGCAGGTACGGCGCCTCCCACGGAACCTCGGAGACCCGCACCCCCTGCTCGGCCGCGATCCGGTCGAGATCCTCCAAGCCCTTCTTGATGGCGTCTTGGTGAGACCCGGAGAAGGCGGTGTAGACCAGGTCGCCGGCATAGGGGTGGCGCGGGTGGACCGGCAACTGGGTGCAGTACTCCACAGTGCGCCGGATCTCGTCGATGCCGCCGTCGACGGCGAAGTTGATCTGCGGGTCGATGCCCTGGCTGAAGAGGTTCATCCCCAGAGTGACCAGGCAGACGTTGCCGGTGCGCTCACCGTGGCCGAACAGGCAGCCCTCGACGCGGTCGGCGCCGGCCATCATCGCCAGTTCGGTGGCGGCCACGGCAGTGCCGCGGTCGTTGTGCGGGTGCAGGCTGATCACGGTGTCTTCACGCCTGGTCAACTGCCGCGAGAACCACTCGATCTGGTCGGCGTACACGTTGGGGGTGGCCATCTCGATGGTCGCCGGCAGGTTGAGGATGATCTCGCGGCCATCGCCTGGCTGCCAGACATCGGAGACCGCCTCGCAGACCTCCACCGAGAACTGCAACTCGGTGCCGGTGAAGATCTCGGGTGAGTACTCATAACCGATGACGGTCTTGTCGAGGATGTTCTCGGAGTACTTCATCACCAACTCGGTGCCGCGACGGGCGATGTCCTTGATCTCGTCCTTGGAGGCGTGGAAGACCACGCGGCGAAACAGCGGCGCCAAGGCGTTGTACATGTGAATGTTGGCGTGGTGTACGCCGACCAGCGAGGACACCGTGCGTTCGATGAGGTCCTCGCGTGCCTGGGTCAGCACTGAGATGGTGACGTCTTCGGGAATCCGGTCCTGCTCGATCAACTGACGCACGAAGGCGAAGTCGGTCTCCGAGGCCGAGGGGAAGCCGACCTCGATCTCCTTGTAGCCCATCTTGACCAGCAGGTCGAACATCTTCATCTTGCGGGCCGGGCTCATCGGGTCGATGAGTGCCTGGTTGCCATCACGCAGATCGGTGGAGAGCCAGCGTGGCGGCGCAGTGATGGTCGTGTTGGGCCAGGTGCGATCGGGAAGGTCGATCGGGGTGAAGGCGCGATAGCGGTGCACCGGCATCCCACTGGGACGCTGAGTGTTGACGAAGGGGTCCTGTTGCAAAGTCATGATGTCCTCGGCTGATGGTGTCGGTGCCGGGCGCGCGACGAACTCCGCAGCGAGGGGGTCCGGCTCTCAGACCTCGCTGCGGCAGCGAAGGAGCATTCCGACTGCGCACATGACGGGGCTCACCCTAGCAGGTGGGGGTCACTCCCAGTCAGGGCGCCAAGCGAATCCGTCATGACCATCGGGCCCTGTGCGCACGCCGAGGACCTGGTGGAGTTGGATCTCGTTGCGCTCGAAGGACAGCCTCGACCCGGCCATGTACAGGCCCCATACCCGGGCCGTGTTCTCGCCCACCTCGGCGACGCAGTCGTCCCAGTGCTCGACCAGGTTGGCGTTCCACCCAGCCAGGGTGCGCGCATAGTGCAACCGGAGGTTCTCCTCGTGCATGACCTCCCAGCCCACGTCCTGCATCTCGGTGATGATGCGGCCCGACCCGATCAACTCCCCATCGGGGAAGACATAGCGGTCGATGAACGGGCCGGTTGCCTCGAAGCGGTTGTGCGGACGGGTGATGCAGTGGTTGAGGAGTCGTCCTTCGGGGCGCACCTTCGTCATCAGATGGGTGAAGTAGGAGGCGTAGTTCTTGACGCCAATGTGCTCGGTCAGGCCGATCGAACTCACCGCATCGAAGTCGGTCTCGGCCACATGCCGGTAGTCCAGATGACGGACCTCGGCCAGATGGTCCAGTCGCTGATCCTTGATCGCCTCCTGGGCCCAGGTCGCCTGCTGCCGAGACAGGGTCACTCCGATGACGCGCACGCCATATTCCCGGGCGGCGTGGCGCACCATCCCACCCCAGCCGCAACCCACGTCGAGGAGGCGCATTCCGGAGCGAAGGCCGAGTTTGCGGGCGACCAGGTCGTACTTGTAGGCCTGGGCCTCTTCGAGGGTGGACGACTCGTCGGCGAAGACCGCGCAGGTGTAGGTCATCGACGGGCCGAGCACCCGGCGATAGAAGTCGTTGGACACGTCGTAGTGGTGCTCGATGGCGCCCGCGTCCCGACGCAGCGAATGGGTGAGCCCATCGAGATTGCGCCGCCACCTGGGCGGGCGCTCCTGCGGCGGCGGTGCCGGGGGTCGCAGTCTGGCGAGCCCGATGCTGCGCAGGATCTCGGGCAGTCTGGCCGGAGGCGGGAGGACCAGGCGCAGGCCGTTCTGGATGTGCACAAGGGCCGCATGCGGATCCCCGGGGTGCACCCCTTCGATCACGAGGCCGCCGGTGACGTAGGCCCGGGCGATCCCGAGTTCACCGGGTGCGCTGACGAGGTAGGCCAAACCCTCCTGGCTGGCCACGTGAAGGGTGTAGTCGGACTCCATCGGACCGGCGCTGGATCCGTCGTACGCCGTGAGCCGCACCGGCAGTCCCGAAGGCGCGAACGCCGCCACGGCATCGGCAACAGTCATCGTCACAGTTGTCTCACCACCTTGTCGTACAGGCTGGTCAATCGGTTGTCCGGGTCGTAGCGGCGCTTGATCTCGGTCAGGTGCTGACCGTTGTAGTGCGCCGCAAACTCCTCGGGGCTGTAGAAGGCCTCGGAGTAGAGCGACTTGTGCCCCCCCAGCGAGGTGACCATTGCCTCGATGGCCCGGTTGCGGGGTCCGGCGGGCGCTTCGGGCCCGACCGGGACGTTCCCCCAGAAGCCCACGTTGACGTAAGTTTCCCCGGCCAACAGGGGATAGATCGACCACGGGCGGGTGCCCGTCGCCTCTGGATCTCGCAGCCGCAGCGGGCACAGCCACACCGGGCGCAGGCCTACCGCTTGGTCGAACCAGTCCAGGAACTCCCCCAAGCGTTCCAAGGGGACCTCGACATCCTGAACCACCCTCTCGGCCTGGGGGCGGCCGGCTCGACGATCGAGTCGATCGGAGATCTTGAAGCGTCGGTCAAGGCCGACAAGACGGTGGTAGACATCCGAACGGCGTTTTGCCCGTGGCCAGAGCCGGCGGACGATCCGGTGTTGGGCACCGAACGCGCGTGAGCACCAGAACCAGTCGGTGTCCCAACGCCACAGGTAGTCGTAGGTGGTGAGCAGATCGGTGTCGCGCTCGGCCACCGATGACCAGTAGATCTGCTGGCCGGTGTAGTCACTGGTCGGGCCCTCGCGGTCTGTCCAGGTGGCCAGGGTGAGTGCGTAGTGGCCGGGGCTGAACGCGATCCCGTCGAGCCCGTCGACGCCGATGCCCTCCCAGGCCCGGCTGCGCACGACTTCGGCGATCACCTGTGCCAGGTCATCGGTGGTGGACAGGTGCAGGTGTCGCAGGCCGACGCGGCTCTTCACCGGCTCCAACTCGATGAGCAGGCTGACGGCGTACCCCAGGGAACCGTAGGAGTTGGGGAAGGCGAAGAAGAGATCCCGGTGCTCATTGTCGGGCCGAGCGGTGACCACCTCCCCCGAGCCGGTGAGCACATCCATCTCGATCACCGATTCGTGCGGCAACCCGTGGCGGAACGAGGTGGACTCGATACCGAGGCCGGTCACCGCCCCGCCGAGGGTGATGGTGCGCAGTTGGGGCACCACCAGCGGGATCAGGCCGTACGGCAACGTCGCGTCGACGAGGTCCTCGTAGGTACACATGCCCTGCACCCGGGCGGTCCGGGCAACCGGGTCCACGCTCAGCACGCCACGAAGCCCGCTGACGTCGAGGCCGCTGACGACTCCCTCGCGGCCCCGGAAGAGGTTCGAGGTGGGCTTGGCCAGCCGCACCGTCTGGCCGGGCGCGATGTGGGAGTAGGAATCGACCAGTCGCTCGACGGCCTCGGTGTGTGCCCCCGAGGCGACCGGACGAGTGATCCCGCTCACAGTCGCGAGCCTACGACGCCGAAGGCCTGGTTGGCAGTCCCGATGCCCGAACGCGGACGGGATCGCCCTCTACGATCAGCTAGTGATCTCGGCTTTCGGTTCCACCCACGGGCGCCTCCGGGCAGTTCTGACGGGGACTGCCATGGTCCTGCTCGTCGGCGGTTGCTCGCTCACCGGATCGTCGGCGCCGAACTCGACCTCACCTACCCCCTCGGTCACCGCCTCATCGGAGCCGTTGCGCACACTGCCGCCACCCCCCGAGGTGGGCGCCTGCTACCGGTTGACGTACGCCGAGGCCACCAGCCCCACGACCGACCGCCCCGCCACCGCCTGCAAGCGGGTGCACACCTCGGTCACCATCCATGTGGGTGACTTCGATCCCCTCGTGGACGGCCACTTGGTAGCCGTCGACTCCCCCACCGTGTCACGTCAGATCGCCCGCGCCTGTCCGGCCACATTGGCCGATTGGGTCGGCGGTAGCCCCGAGGACCGTCGACTGAGTCAATTGCGGGTCGTGTGGTTCGCTCCCACCGTCGCCGAGGGGAACCTTGGCGCCCGCTGGTTCCGGTGTGACCTCGTGGCGGTCCGGGACGACGGCGCACTCGCCCGCCTGCCCAGAGGGCAGGCCAAGGGCATGCTGGCTTCCGGCACTGGCGGCTACGCACTATGCGCCACCGGGGACCCGGCGGCGGCCACTAGCAGGCTGGTGATGTGCGCTCAGAAGCACACGTGGCGGGCGGTCGCGACCATTCCTGTTCCCGATGGGGCCCGGTATCTCGACAAAGGTGCCCGGTCGGCCGGGGCCGACGCGTGCAAGACTCGGGCGGCCGACTTCGCCGGAGACCCGCTGGACTACCGCTGGTCGTTCCAATGGCCCACCAGGGGCCAATGGCGCAGCGGGGAGCGCGCCTCTATCTGCTGGGTGCCCTCGAACCAGTAGGTCCGCTCAGAAGCCGAGCCGCCGCAACTGACGAGGGTCTCGTTGCCAGTCCTTGGCGATCTTGACGTGCAGATCCAGATACACCGGCACCCCCAACATCGCCTCGATCTGGCGTCGTGCTGCGGTGCCGACCTCACGCAGCCGGGCCCCACGGTGCCCGATCACGATGCCCTTCTGGGAGTCGCGCTCGACGAACAGGTTGGCGTGGATGTCCAACAAAGGCTTGTCCTCCGGGCGATCGGGACGCAGCGCCATCTCCTCGACCACCACCGCGATCGAGTGTGGGAGTTCATCGCGCACCCCCTCCAGTGCGGCCTCCCGGATGAGTTCCGCGGCGATCTGCTCCTCGGGCGCATCGGTGAGCTCGCCCTCGGGATAGAGCGCCGGCCCTTCGGGCATCTGGGCGACCAGGAGGTCGGCCAACAGCCCGATCTGGTCGCCTGATTTCGCACTCACTGGCACGAGTTCTGCCCAGTCGGTGTTGGTGGAGCGGCCCAACTCGGCAATGTCGAGCAGGTGGCGAGCGACCGTCCCGGCATCGACGAGATCTGTCTTGGTCACCACCGCGAACGTGGGCCTGCGGCGGGCCTTGGCCAGTTCGGTGACCAGGAAGCGGTCCCCGGGGCCGATCGGCTGGTCGGCCGGGAAGCAGACGGCGACCACATCGACCTCGGCCCACGTGGTGGTGACGAGGTCGTTGAGGCGCTCCCCCAGCAAGGTGCGGGGACGGTGGAGACCAGGGGTGTCGACCAGGATCAACTGCGCGTCGGGCCGGTGCACGATTCCGCGGACGACGGTGCGGGTGGTCTGCGGCTTCGAGGAGGTGATGACCACCTTGGAACCCACCAACGCGTTGGTCAACGTGGACTTGCCTGCGTTGGGCCGGCCCACGAAGCAGGCGAAGCCGGAGCGGAACACGGTCATGGGGCCTCCTGGTCGTAGTCGATCCAGATCTGGTCGGCGGACTTGCCCTGCGCCAGCCCGCGCGCATAGACCGGTCGCGGGTCGAGGGCGCGCGTCTGCCGGCCTCTGGCTCCGCTCCAGTACCCCATGGCGCACATGTGTTTGGCGTCGAACCGTCCCTCGCGTCGAGCCCATCGGCGCACCTCGCGCATCTGCGCCGACTCCCCTGCCATCCAGAAGTAGCCGGGCCCGTCGGGCCACGAGATGGTCTCCACGATCCGGGAGATCTGGCTCTCCCCCGCGATCGCGCCGGGGGTTTCGTCGGCGTACCAGGTCACGGAGGGGTTGTGCAGATCCGGGTACGCCGCCGCTGTGCCAGGCGGAGCCTCCACATGGGCGAGCACCGCGCGCGACTCGACCTCACAGATCCGTGCGATCGCCGGCAGCCCGGTCAGATCCCCGACGGCTACCACCCAGGCCGCATCGGCCGGCGGGGTGTAGGAGCCCTTCGGCTCGGTGATCGTGACCTGCTCGCCCTCGCAGTCGGTCTGGGCCCACTGGGTGACCAGACCCTGCGCATGGATCACCACGTCGAGGGTGACCAGGCCGTCAATGGCCGAGCGCACCGTGTAGTACCTCGACTGGAACTGTCCGGGAACGGTCAAAGCCACCCACTCGTCGGGCACCCCTGTGGAGACGAACCCGGGCGCGGCCAGACGCAACCGGATGAGGTGGTCACTGAGCACGACCTTCTCCACCACCTCGGCGGTCAACGACCCTGCACGCACGCTCACAATGGCACCGTATCCGGGCTGGTCAGGAGACCACGTGGACCGGCACCGGCCCGCCCGCGAAATCGTCGAGGACCTGCTGATCGCCGGCGGAGACCTCGGTGGCGTCGGTGTGGACCACAGCCGCCTCCAAGCCGCGGCAACCCGAGGCGACCGCCATCGCTATCGCCGCCTGCACCGCACTCAACTGCAGTGACGGCAGATCGACCGTGGCAGCGGCATAGGTCCGGCCGTCGGTGTCGCGTAGGGCGGCTCCCTCGGCGGCGCGGACCCGGACCCTGGTCGCCCGCGCCAGCGTTTGCAGTTTGCGGTCTTCGGGGTCAGTCAGTTGGTTCATCGTGGTCCTCCTCGGCTGGCGGCTCGACGGTCGCGATCAACACCGTCTCGATGCGGTTGCGTCGCCCAGCAGCCGACTCCGCAGTGAACCTCAGCCCATCCACGACCACCGAGGAACCGGGGATCGGCACCTTGCCGAGGTGCTTGGCCATGAGACCCACCACCGAATCGATCTCCTCGTCCACGATGTCCACGCCGAAGAGTTCGTCGAGGTCGTCGACAGCGAAGCGAGCCGGCACTCGAGTGCTGCCGTCGGGCAACTCGACGATCTGGATCTCGTCGTCGTACTCGTCGGTGATCTCGCCGACGATCTCTTCCAAGACGTCCTCGATGGTGACGATGCCGGCGGTGCCGCCGTACTCGTCCACGACGACGGCGATATGCCGACGGGCGGCCTGCATCTCGCGGAGTAGGTCATCGACCGGCTTGGTGTCCGGGACGAACAGCGCCGAGCGCATCACCGACTCCACACGCTCGGTCGACTGGGCGTCTTGGCGGTCGAAGACGCGTTTGGTGATGTCTTTGAGGTAGGCGAACCCCACCACGTCATCGAGGTCCTCATCGACGACCGGGAGCCGGGAGAAACCGCTGCGAAGCAGCAGCGACATGGCCTGACGCAACGTCTTGGTCTGCTCGATGGAGACCACGTCGGTGCGCGGCACCATCACCTCGCGAACGATGGTGTCGCTGAGTTCGAAGACCGAGTGCAGCATCTTGGACTCGTCGGTCTCGATCAGGCTCGAGGCTTCGGCCAGGTCGACCAGTTCGCGCAACTCGGCCTCGGAGGCGAAGGGGCCCTCGCGGAATCCCTCGCCCGGAGTCAACGCGTTGCCGACCAGGATCAGGACCCGAGGCAGCGGACCCAGAATGGTGGTCAGGGCCAACAGGATGCCCGAGGAGGCCAGCGCCACCATCTCGGAGTGCTGGCGCCCCAGCGTCCGGGGGCCAACACCGACGGCGACGAACGAGACAAGCACCATCGCCCCGATGGTCAGCAGCATCGCCGGCCAGCGGGTCGCGGTGCCTCCGAGCCCCGGTGCCAGACCGTCGACGATGAGCACGGTGGCGTTCACGATGGCCGAGATCTCCGCGATCAGGCGCAGCAGGATCGTGGTGTTGACCACCCGCGGCGCATCCTCGAGTACGCCGAGCAGCGAGCGTGCTCCGGGGCGCCGCTCGGCGGCCAACTCCTGAGCGCGAGCCCGCGAGAAGGACGAGAGGGCGGCCTCAGCGCTGCTCAACAGGCTGGCCAGCAGCACCAGGACAGCGATGAGAACCAGGACCCAGAAGGTGTGGGCGCTCACTCGGTGACACCGGGCGGTGCGCCCGGGCCCGCCATGCCGATCCACTCGGCCAGCAAGCGGGCCTGCAGTCCGAACATCTCCTGGCGCTCGGCTGGTTCGGCGTGGTCGTAGCCGAGGAGGTGCAAGATGCCGTGCACGGTGAGGAGTTCGAGTTCGTCCTGCGGGCTGTGACCGGCCTCGGCGGCTTGCCGGGTCGCGACCGCCGGGCAGAGCACGAGATCCCCCAGGACGCCTTCCTCTGGTTCGACGTTGACCTGTCCGGGGCGCAACTGGTCCATCGGGAAGGCGAGCACGTCGGTGGGTCCGGCCTTGTCCATCCACCGCTGGTTGAGTTCGGCGATGGTCTCCTCATCGACAGCGCTGATGCACAACTCCGCCTGGTGGTGCACCCGCATCTGGTCCATGACGAAACGAGCCAACTGCGAGATCCTCAGGCCGTCGATGGAGAGCCCGGACTCGTTGAGCAACTCGATGCTCATCGGCGGTCCTGAGAGTGGTGTCGGCCGAGCTCTCGAGCGGTCTGCACGGCGTCGTACTCGTCGTAGCGGGCCACGATCTTGCCCACCAGTCGGTGGCGGACGACGTCGTGGCTGGTCAACCGGTTGAAGCTGACGTCATCGAGCCCGTCGAGAATGCCCTCGACGACCCGCAGTCCCGACTGCACTCCGCCGGGCAGGTCGACCTGGGTGACGTCGCCGGTGACCACGATCTTTGAGCCGAACCCGAGACGGGTCAAGAACATCTTCATCTGCTCCGGCGAGGTGTTCTGGGCCTCGTCCAAGATGATGAAGGAGTCGTTGAGGGAGCGCCCACGCATGAACGCCAGCGGCGCGACCTCGATGGTTCCGGAGGTGAGCAGTTTGGGGATCGTCTCCGGGTCGATCATGTCGTGCAGAGCGTCGTAGAGAGGCCGCAGATAGGGGTCGATCTTCTCGCTGAGGGTGCCGGGCAGGAAGCCGAGCCGCTCGCCGGCCTCCACCGCAGGACGGGTCAAGATGATCCGATTGACCTGCTTGGCCTGCAACGCCTGCACCGCTTTGGCCATTGCCAGGTAGGTCTTGCCGGTGCCCGCCGGGCCGATGCCGAAGACGATGGTGTGTTTGTCGATGGCGTCGACATAGCGTTTCTGGTTGAGGGTCTTGGGCCGGATCGTGCGGCCTCGGTTGGACAAGATGTTGAGGCTCAGGACATCGGCAGGCCGGGCGTGGTCGGAGGCGCGCAGCATCGAGACAGCCCGCTCGACCGTCTCGCTGGTCAGCCCCTGGCCGGTGCGCACGATGGTGACCAACTCGTCGATGAGGCGCTCGGCCAAGGCCACTTCGGCGGCCTCTCCGCGCAGCCTGATCTGGTTCCCGCGCACGTGGATGTCGGTGCTGAAACTCTTCTCGATGAGGCGCAGGTGTTCGTCCCCGGGGCCCAGGAGGGAAACCATGTTGATGCTGGTCGGAACCACGACCACGTGCTGGGTCTGGTCGCTGCGCAGGTTGCTCTCAGTCATGATGCCCCCTGTGGGGCGGGTCCCTTCCATCGGCGTACGTCGGCGGGGCCATGGTACGCGGGCT